>JALYJH010000209.1 GCA_030775415.1 Acidobacteriota bacterium
GTCGTACTCCGCGCCCAGCGAATCGTCGCGCCATATGCGCGCCGTCATGGTCACCAGATCCACCACGCCCAGGAATTTTTCTTCCGCGCCGATCGGCAACTGAATCGCCACCGGCTTGCACTGCAGGCGGTCGACGATGGTCTGCACGGAACGGTAGAAATCCGCGCCCACGCGGTCCATCTTATTGATAAAGCAAATGCGCGGGACGTGATACTTATCGCCCTGGCGCCAAACTGTTTCCGACTGCGGCTGCACGCCCGCCACCGCGTCGAACACGGCAACCGCGCCGTCGAGCACGCGCAAGCTGCGTTCCACTTCAGCCGTGAAATCAACGTGGCCCGGCGTGTCAATGATGTTGATGGTGCAATCCCGCCACTGGCAGGTGGTCGCAGCCGAGGTAATGGTGATACCGCGCTCCTGCTCCTGCTCCATCCAATCCATCACCGCCGTACCTTCATGGACTTCGCCAATCTTATAGGTACGGCCCGTGTAATAGAGAATGCGCTCCGTGGTTGTGGTTTTCCCGGCATCAATGTGCGCCATGATGCCGATGTTGCGCATTTTCTCGAGTGCTACTGTACGGGCCATATAAAACTCTCTGCTTTACTCGGTTACCAGCGATAGTGCGCGAAGGCTTTATTAGCCTCGGCCATGCGATGGACGTCGTCTTTCTTTTTGATGGCGCCGCCGCGGGAATTGGCGGCGTCGTTTAATTCATTCGCCAGCTTCTCCGGCATGCTCTTTTCCGGACGCGAACGGGCGTTGATCAGAATCCAGCGGATCGCCAGACTCGTCCGCCGGTTATTCGGAACTTCGACCGGCACTTGATAGTTCGCCCCGCCGACGCGGCGCGTCTTTACTTCGACCAGCGGCCGGCAGTTCTCAATCGCCTTCTTGAAAAGCTTCAAAGGATCGTCGCCGGAACGCTCCTTGATCTTGTCCATGGCTTCGTAAAAAATCTTCTGCGAAACGGCCTTCTTGCCGTCCCACATCATGTTATTGACGAATTTCTCCGCCAGGGTGGATCCGTATAAAGGATCGGGCAGAATCTCGCGGGATTCCGGTCTGCGTCTACGCGGCATAGGCTATTTCGCGCCTCCCTTCGGTCCCTTGGGGCGCTTGGCTCCGTATTTCGAGCGGCTCTGCAAGCGGCCCGCGACACCCGCGGTATCGAGCGTGCCGCGCACCACGTGGTAGCGCACGCCGGGAAGATCCTTGACGCGGCCTCCGCGGATCAGCACAATCGAGTGCTCCTGCAGGTTGTGGCCGACGCCTGGGATATAAGTGGTTACTTCGACCTGATTGGTCAGCCGCACGCGCGCAACTTTGCGCAGCGCCGAGTTCGGCTTCTTCGGCGTAGTCGTGTACACACGAGTGCAAACCCCGCGGCGCTGCGGACACGCCTGCAGAGCCGGACTCGCCGTCTTATAGCGCGTGGCTTTGCGGCCTTTGCGCACCAGCTGATTGAAAGTCGGCACGAACTTGTACTCTCCAAAAATAGAAATGCTGCGAAAGATACCCAGGAAATGGAGACGCCTAAACGCCCTCAACACATTCCCAAAACTACTGACAAACGCACCAGCGAAGGGTAGAGACTTCGGACTAGCCCATACTCACGGCAGCGCAGAAACCACCAGAGCCTCGGGGCCGGCCCCCGGCCGGACTCTCCATACGAAGAGCGGTAGCACGGGAGCAGAAGGTCAACTCGCCAAAAACCTTTACGAGGATAACACATTCAGGGCGACGGCTGTCAAATGGGGTGCTGTAGGGGTAGTGGGTCCATTTGAGCATCGGCCATTTTTAGCGGCGTCTTCGTCTCGCGCGGTTTATCAAAGCGATGCTACCAATAAGCGACGCCACGACAATCAAACCAATTCCAGCGATTAGCCAGAGCGGTATCCACGGCGAATTGACATCGTAAGCCATTTCGCGATGAGTGCATCGACGCTTCCGGATCGTGCCGGACGATCTGAAACGGAGCGGGTGACGCCCTGACTACGGTTACGCCTGCTCACCCGGCGGGGTTTGGTGGATCGGCTGGGCACAACTCAAGCCCCTAACGAGTTCAGCCTTGCGTCAAGGCCACGACCGCACGGTGAATTAAGCTTCGCCGTCCTTCGTTTTTTCCGATGACCCTGCGATTCCGCATGCTCCGAAGAGCCCGCAGGGAAGCCAGGATCTACAAAAAATGACCGTATCTTGCTGATTGCGGTGCTATTTTCTTGCTTTATCGTATCGGTAATGAATGCTTGGTCAAGTTCAGACTCTAACATCGGGGAGCCACTGTTAAGCAAGTCTGGAGCCCAAACCAGCAACCTGCTGAGCACCCGAATGCGGGAATCGTAACTAGATGAAACCTTTACGCTTTCATCGCCTCTATATCGCTAATGAACGAAGCTCCTCTCGAGCAGAGAGAGATCGCATCCCGCTGCTCCCTGTGCCGGGATCACGAGATTCTTTTTGGTCGCCTGCAGGCGGACCGACGGATTTATATGGAATGCACCTGGCTCCTGGAGCACTCCAAGCCCGAGGAGTTTGAGTACACCTATCAACGGGCAAAAGACGCACGTAACGCGTTCCTGAAGGCTCGCAAGCGTCTGGACGCGCACATCGAGGAACACGGCTGTGGACGGTGACCGCCGCGTGCCAGGGTGCAGCGCGGATTAGAGTGTAACTGATACTCGGCGTACTTAGTACGGGGCAGATAGTAATAACCCATAAGGCATAGAAGGGGCGCGTTTTATCTGGATTCTCGTATCTTTCGGCCAATTCGCTCCGAGAGCATTTCTCTGGCGGAGCCCCCCTGTTAAAATTGCATGCGGATGGGTGGTTTTTTCCGAACACTTGTCCAGGGATCGGAGCGCCTGTTCCTCCAAACCGGCGCTCCCCTCTCCCCTGGTTTCATAGCGCAAAAAGCAACGTTGACGCGGTGCACGCGCCGTTCGCGTTAGACGCTTGCGCTAGAACTGAAGTTCCACTGCGCCCAAGGGACCGAAGTCGGCGACGAGGTGGTCGCCTGCTTGCGCGTCGTATATGTCGGTGGTGACTCCGGTGGTTACATAATCGCCGGCTTTAAGGCCGATGCCTTGCGAGTGCAAGCGATGGACCAGCCATTCGAGAGCGTGCAGCGGATGGCCCAAGACGGCGCTGCCGGACCCGCGCTGCACTACGTTTCCGTTCACCCGCAGTTCGACCGCTTGCGCGGCGAGGTCAAGAAGGCGCCAATCGGTAAGCAGAGCGCCTTTCACCCACGCGCCGTGGCAAGCATTGTCGGCGATCAGCGCTGGCGCGCCGACGGTGGTCCAGCTGGTGAAGCGGCTGTCCACTATTTCGATGCCCGGCAGTACGCCGGCGAGCGCATCGGCAATCTGCTGGCGATCGAGAGGAGGCTCCGAGGGCGGCAGGTCGCGGGCGAATTGGAAGGCAAATTCAGATTCGATGATGCGCATGAAAAAGCCGCCGGCAGCGATTCGCGCGGGGCTGTCGAACGTCGACGCCGCCAGCAAGCGGCCGTAGAATGGCTCGGGCATGTTGAGGAAGCGCCGCGCGACGGCGTTGGTGCAGGCGATTTTGTAGCCTATCGGCCGGCCGAGCTGTTCTACGAACCGGGCCTGGCATCGATACGCCTCTTGCGGCGTCGCGGGGCGCGTGGCAGCGGGGAGTTCGGACAGGCGCATGCGCTGCAGATAAGCGTTAAGTAAGACTTGGGAGCACACCGTAACAGGTATAAACTATTGCTACCGGTAAATTCAAATGAAAAAGCACTTACTCTGGGTTTCGATGCCGCCCGCGCACGCCGCGTCCCCGGCCTGCGGCTCCGGCAGGACAGCAGATGGCGATTAGCCCTCTGGCCGGCCAGCCGGGAACTGCCGCTCCTTTGATCGACGTTGCGCGGCTGATTGACGCGTATTATTCCATTCATCCCAATTCGAGCGACCCCGGGCAGCGCGTGTCGTTTGGAACTTCCGGGCATCGTGGAACGGCGCTAAACGGCTCGTTCAACGAGCGCCACATTCTGGCGATTGCGCAGGCTATTTGCTCCTATCGCGCGCAGGCGAAAATCAGCGGGCCGCTGTTTATCGGCATCGATACGCACGCATTATCGGAGCCCGCGTTCATGAGCGCGCTCGAAGTGCTGGCGGCAAACGGCGTGGAGCTGCGCATCTCCGTGGCGCGCGCGGAGCCTGGTTTGACGGACGTCGAATACACGCCCACGCCGGCGGTTTCACATGCCATCATCGCCTACAATCGCAGCAAGCCCGCGGGGCTGGGCGACGGGATCGTGATCACGCCTTCGCATAATCCTCCCGAGGATGGCGGGTTCAAATATAATCCGCCGCACGGCGGGCCGGCCGATAGCGGCATCACGAAATTCATTCAGGATCTGGCCAATTCGCTGCTCGAAGCGAAGCTCGCGGGCGTTAAGCGGGTGCCCTTCGCGGATGCGCTCACAGCAGCGACCACACAGCGCCACGACTTTATCGGCGAATATGTGGACGGGCTCGGCAGCGTTATAGACATGGATGCGATCCGGGGGTCGGGCATCAAGATGGGCGTCGATCCGCTGGGCGGGGCGGGGGTGCATTATTGGGCGCCGATTGCCGAGCGCTACAAATTAAATCTGGAAGTGGTCAACAAAACCGTCGATCCCACGTTCCGCTTCATGACGCTCGATTGGGACGGCAAGATTCGCATGGACCCATCGTCGCCTTACGCCATGCGCGGGCTGATCGCCTTGAAGGACCGCTTTGATATTGCGTTCGCTTGCGACACCGATCATGACCGGCACGGGATCGTCGCCAAGAGCTGCGGGCTGATGCCGCCTAATGAATATTTAGCCGTGTGCATTTCCTATTTATATGCGCAGCGCAGTGGATGGCCGGCGGGCGCGGCGGTGGGCAAAACCGTGGTCAGCAGCAGCATGATCGACCGGGTTGCCGACGGTGGCGGGCGCAAGGTTTGTGAAGTCCCGGTGGGCTTCAAGTGGTTTGTGGAGGGCCTGGCGAGCGGCTCACTGGGATTCGCGGGTGAGGAAAGCGCGGGCGCGTCGTTTTTGGCGCGCGACGGCTCGGCTTGGTCAACCGATAAAGACGGCATTATCGCGGCCCTGCTGGCAGCGGAGATCACGGCGCGCGGCGGCAAAGATCCTGGCGAAGTTTACGCCGCGCTGTGCGGCAGATACGGACGTCCGGTGTACGAGCGCATCGACGCTCCCGCCAACGCGGAGCAGCGCGCGCGGCTGGCTAAGTTATCGGCGAAGGATATTCCGGCGACTGCACTCGCCGGCGATAAGATCGAAAGCATTTTGACCAAGGCGCCCGGCGACGGCAATGATATTGGGGGCGTCAAGGTGATCAGCAAAGACGGCTGGTTCGCGGCGCGGCCTTCGGGGACCGAGGATGTCTACAAAATCTACGCTGAAAGTTTTCAAGACCGCGAGCATCTGCAACGCATCCAGAAGGAAGCGCAGGCGATGATCGCTGAGGTCCTGGAAAAGCAGCCGGCTGCCGGTTAGTCGTAAGGCGTTTGCGGCATACAACTTAATGCAAAAAGTGCCGCGAGGGATCGGCGCCGCCTTTCTTGAAACACGAGCCGCAACGGTTGGCTCATAGTAAAGGGGGGGCGTGCTAAGAAAATGGCAGACACGTTACAATCGCGGTACGCTGGAGGGACGCAACCTGCGCCCAAGACGTACGCGGAGCTGGACAAGCCTTTCGAATCCATCGAGAGCGCGCACGAATTCGTGGCGCTGCTCGAGGAAAGCATTCAAGAGGCTATGGGTGACGTGCGGGAACATTTAC
>JALYJH010000210.1:0-731 GCA_030775415.1 Acidobacteriota bacterium
TGCTAAATGAATTGTCAGGAAAAATCATGTTCAGATGTCCCAGTTTGCCACGTAGCGCCTCTGCGATTTCTGCCAGTTTCGCGCCAGCTCCGCAAACGTGGTGTGATCGAGGATCGCCGCCACGGCGTCGTCCACCTGCTTCCAAACCGGCTGGAACGGATTCGCGGCGTCTCGCTTGTTCTGCTTGCCGTCTTCGACAAAGCGCAGGACTTCGCCCACATTGATCTCGTTCGCCGGCTTGGCAAGCCGGTACCCGCCCTCCGCCCCGCGCCGCGACTCGACGAAGCCCCCTTGCTTAAGGCTCGCCAGAATCAACTCCAAAAATTTCTGCGGAATCTTCTGCCGCCGCGCCACGTCCGCAATCTTCACCGGCTCCCCCGGCGGCTGCAACGACAGGTCGAAGACCGCCAGCAAAGCGTATTCACTTTTCACGGAAATGTTCATGCAGATCGCGCGAACGAGAGGTTCTACCTAGCGATTGTAGGGGTTCGCGGGGCCGACTGTAAAGCGAATACAATCAAGTCATGAAGGACTGGCGCGAGCGGGTTTCAGTGAACCCTAATATTTGTCACGGCCGCCCATGCATCCGCGGCACGCGAATCATGGTGTCGGTTGTACTAGACAACCTCGCCGCCGGTGTTAAGCGCGACGAGATCATTACCAGCTATCCCGGACTGACCGGCGCGGATGTAGACGCGACGCTCGCCTATGCAGCGGAGCTAGCCCGCGAA
>JALYJH010000210.1:741-5762 GCA_030775415.1 Acidobacteriota bacterium
CCGCGAAGGAACAGTTTCTCTGCCCCTTGAAATCGGCGTGTGACATTCAAGATTGACGAAAATCTCCCGCAAGATGCCGCCGAACTTCTGCGGAGCCAGGGTTTCGACGCTGCAACCGTCCAGCAAGAAAATCTCTCGGGCGCCGAAGACAACGTAATTGCGGACGCGATTTAGGCGAACGTCGTGTTCTCATCACACTGGATCTTGACTTCTCCGACATTCGAGCCTATCCGCCCGAGCGCTACTCCGGAATCATCGTCTTGAGACCGAAAGCACAAGATAAGTTCGCAATCATGGCACTTCTGCGAAGGCTTCTGAAAGCACTTGAAATGAACCAGCCAGACAAAGCGCTCTGGATTGTCGAGCCCGACAGAATTCGTTACCGTCGGTCACGCTGAAGAGTTCAGTGCCCTTCTTCCGCTAAAAACCGCTCCACCTCAATCGCCGCCATACACCCCGCGCCGGAGGCCGTAATCGCCTGCCGGTATGTCCGATCCTGCACGTCGCCCGCGTGGAACACGCCGCTGATGTTGGTCCGCGCCCCACCCTTCGAAAGAATATAGCCGTCGGGGTCTAGATCGATCTGGCCCACGAACGGCTGGGTGTTCGGGATGTGGCCGATGGCCACAAAGTATCCGTCCGCCGCCTGATCCCACACCCGTCCGCTTTTGAGATCGTGCAGCTTCACGCCGGTTACGATGTTCTTCGACACATCGTAGATGTCCTCGACCACCGTATTCGTCAAGAACTTGATCTTGTCGTTGGCGCGCGCGCGGTCGAGCATGATCTTCGACGCGCGGAAGTTATCGCTGCGATGCACCAGCGTAATCGTATCCCCGAAACGCGTCAGGAACGTTGCCTCTTCCATCGCCGAATCGCCGCCGCCAATCACCACGATCCTGCCGCCTTTGTAGAACGCGCCGTCGCAAGTGGCGCAGGAACTCACGCCGCGGCCGATCAGTTTCTGCTCGTTGGGCAAGCCCAGCCAGCGCGCCGAAGCCCCAGTGGCGATGATCAGCGTGCTGGTCTCCTGCCACTCGCCGTCGATGTTAATGCGGAACGGGCGCTTCGAAAGATCCGCCTCCAGCACCTTGCCGTGAATGTACACCGCGCCAAACTTCTCCGCCTGCTTCTGCATGCTGGCGACCAGGTCAGGTCCGTTAATGCCGTCCGGAAATCCCGGAAAGTTTTCGACTTCAGTAGTCAGCGAAAGCTGCCCGCCAGGCTCATGCCCGATGACCACCAGCGGGTTCAGCCCCGCGCGCCCTGTGTAGATCGCAGCCGTGCTTCCAGCGCAGCCCGATCCTAGAATGATGACGTTATGCACGATTTATATTACCAACCGTCTTAGATGTTCTTCGGCGCCGCCGCGATTCAGCTCAAAACCACAGCGAAACGATGCGATTGGCGAGGAACGCGAAAACATACGCGAAGACCGTCATATAAGCGAACTGAATGACAGGCCAGCGCCATCCAGCCGTTTCGCGCCTCACCACCGCGACCGTCGACATGCATTGCATCGCGAACGCGAAGAACACCAGCAATGCCGCCGCTCCCCCCGGAGTGAGATCGTGGCGCAGCGCCGCCTGCAATCCTATTGACTGGGTGGTGCCCTCCATGCCATAAATCGTCCCCAGCGTTCCCACGATCACCTCGCGCGCCGCCAACGACGTGATCAGTCCAATGCCGATCTTCCAGTTGAAGCCCAGCGGTCGAATGGCCGGCTCGACGGCATGCCCGATCATGCCCGCGATACTTTGGCCGATGGCCGGAGCCTTACCGTCATGCAGCGGTAGATGAGCCAGCACCCACAGGATAATCGCGACCGCCAGAATCACCGTACCCGCGCGGCGCAGGAACACCCGTGCGCGATCGATCAAGCGCAGTACCAGCGACGTCACGGTGGGCCAGCGATAGGGCGGCATTTCGAGGATGAACGGCGCCCGCGTGCTCTTGAGCACCGTCGACTTCAATAAGCGGGCAGTGACGATGGCGGCCAGGAAACCCAGCACGTACAATCCCAACAACGCCGCGGCGCGCGTGCCAAAGAACAAGCCCAGCAGCGGTTTTTCCGGAATAAAAGCCGCGATTACTAGCGTGTAAACCGGCAGCCGCGCCGAACACGTCATGAAAGGAGCAATCAGAATGGTAGCGATGCGGTCGCGCTTGTTCTCGATGGTGCGGGTTGCCATGATCGCCGGCACCGCGCAGGCATACGCCGATAACAGAGGAATGAAGCTCTTGCCCTGGAGGCCGATGCGCGCCATGGTGCGGTCCGCAATCAGCGCGGCGCGCGCCAGATACCCCGAGTCCTCAAGTATGCCGATGAACAAAAACAGCAACAGGATTTGCGGCAGAAATACGATGACCGAGCCCACGCCGCTCCACACGCCGTCGACGATCAAGGAGCGCAGCGGCGTATCCGGCATGGTCCCTTCGATCCATTTGCCCGAAGTCTGAATCGCCGCCGCCACCGCGTCCATCAGGGGCCGCGCCCCCGCGAAGATGGTTTGAAAAACACCGATGACCACCAGCAAGAAGATGAGCGGCCCCACCACCGGATGTAGAAATATGCCGTCCAGACGGCGCGTCCACAGCGGCGGAGCAGGCGCGCGAAAGTTGGTCCGGCGGCTCATGTTGGCCGCCCAGTCGCGCACTTTGGGCACGTCCTGCAGTACCGGCAGTTGCAACAGAGGAGGCTTCGGCGGCAAATGCCGGGGCGCGCCGTTTAGAAATTCAAACACTTTTTCGACGCCCGTGCCTTTGGACGCGCTGATCAAAACCACGGGGGTGTTTAGCTGCTTCGCCAGTTCCTTCGCGTCTACCTCGCCGCCGCGGCCGTGCAGATCGTCCGCCATGTTGAGGATCACCAGCGTCGGCAACCCCAAACTCAAAATCGGCGCGGCCAGCGACAGGTGGCGGCTGAGATTGGTGGAATCCAGAATCAGCATCACCGCGTCCGGCTTGGGCAAGCCCTTCATGGTTCCCGCCAGCACGTCGTGGGTCACGCGCTCGTCTTCGGTGCGCGGCTGCAAGCTGTAAACGCCCGGCAGATCCACCACGTAGATCTCGCGGTGATGATCCAGTTTCGCGCGGCCCATGCGATGCTCCACCGTCACGCCCGGGAAGTTGGCGACCTTCTGCCGCAGTCCCGTCAGCCGGTTAAAGAGCGTCGACTTGCCAGAGTTGGGAGGACCGACGATCGCCACCACATGCTGCTTGGCGGAAGTGTCCGGCGGCAGGGTCGCAACAGCGGGACCGTGGCAGTCTTCCATCGATGTCCTAGCGCAGAATCAAGTGTATGGCGGTTTCGCGGCGCAACGCGACTTCAGACCCATCCACGCGAAACACCCGCGGGTCGCCACCCGGCGCGGAATGGGCGCGCGTGACGCTATGTCCTGGCAGAAAACCCAGCTCCATCAAGCGCTGGGCGTCTAGATCGGACATATCGATACGATCGAGAATCCCCGCTTCGCCTTTCTTGAGGGACGTCAGGTTGCGTGGGCCGTCCGCGGCGGCCTTATTGAAACGCATTTGCATCGATAATCCATTATGCCTCCGCTGGAGGGCCGTTTCAAGTGGGTATTGCAAGTGACTTGCAACTAGGTGCGGCTAGGGCATGGCCCGGACCCGCAGTGGCGCATGGAGTTAAGGCGCATCCGAATCGTCCACGTCGCTGCTGCGCCGGCGGTGTTTGTCCGAAAGGAATTGGATTCCGATGTAGGCGATCCACGCGGAGCGCCCGCCTGGATAAGTAGCGACGTCGTGGCCGCCCATTCCGATTAAGCGGAACCTGCCACTCTGCACAATCGGCATGCGACCGCCCAAGCCCACGCTGGTTTCGGCGACTCGCGGCTTGCCGCTGGCCTCGCGTTGATCGTAGACCTCCATATAAAGCTCGGTATCCTTCTTGAATTCGTGGCCCATCACCACGCCGTGAATCCACGAATTCGGAACATCGCCTTTCGTCAGCCAGTAGCCTATTTCGCCGCTGATGCGAATCGGCCCGAGAATGACTTTCGCTTCCAGGGGGAGCAGCGCTTCGGGTCCGGGATCCACGATCTGCCGCGCCACGGAATTCGTCGGATTGTTCAAAGCCAGTTGCGGATAAACCGACAACGCGAAACTGGATTCACGCTCGGCTGGAGGTTGCTCTTTTTCGCGCCTGGTATGGTGCGCGTAGAAACGATACTTTACGCCTAGTAGAGAGTTGCCCAGTCCGCCGTAGACCTGCCCCGCCGGGCCGCGGGATTCCGTGACCGCGAGCGGCAGTTCGAATTTGAGCTGAAGGGCATTGCCCAAGCCAAAGTTGATATCGATGTTGGGGACTTGATAACCGCCCCCTTCCGGTCCGCGCTCGCCCAGAAAACCCAGGTTGACTTCCCAGTGGTGATTGCCCGGCGTGTCCGGGTCATCCGAAAGGAAGGGCGGACCGCCTTGCGCCATGGCAGCGCGCGAAAAGAACGTCATGGCCGTCAACGCCAGCCACAGCCATCGTGTACGCAAGGTCATGCTGTTGAGTGTGATGCCGCGGGATGCGAAAGCCGTTCGCGCGATTCACTTGGCGTATCCTATGTGATGAAATGCCGATTGAATTTCGCAATGCCAGCGCCGGCCCGTTGAAGGCTTTCACCGCCAGTGCCCCCGCGGGCGCCATTATCGGCCTGATTGGGGGGAAGAACTCGGGGGTGGCCGAGGTGCTGAAGCTGGCTTGCGGTGCGATTCCGCCGGAGCAGGGCGAGGTGCGAGCCGGCGAACAGCGGCGCTTGGTGTCACTGGGCGATCCCTTGAATCTGGCGCCGTCGGATGTGCTGGGGCTCGATCAAGCGCTGGCCACGCAGGATGCGCTGGTACGAGCGCGCACGCTGCTGGGCCTCGACCGCTTACGGCGGGCGGGTACCACGGTGCTGCTGGCGTCGCACGAAGAACGCCTGCTCGAAACGTTGTGCGATGAAGTGTGGTGGCTGGAGGCTGGGGAGCTCGCGGCCAAGGGCGATCCGCGCGAGACCCTGACGCGCTAT
>JALYJH010000211.1 GCA_030775415.1 Acidobacteriota bacterium
CGGAGGAATTGCGCACGACGGCGTCGATCGCCTGCGGAGGGCCGGAAATGCTGGTGGCGCCGGCGGACGTCGGGGAACCGGATGCAGTGGCGGCGTTGTTTGCGCGGGTAAAGGAAACCTATGGGCGGCTGGATCTGCTGTTTAATAACGCCGGCGTCAACGCTCCGGGGATTCCGTTGGAGGACCTGAGCTACGAGCAGTGGAGTAAGGTCCTGGCGGTCAACCTTACCGGCAGTTTTCTGTGCGCGCAGGAAGCCATCCGCATCATGAAAGCGCAGGAGCCGCGCGGCGGGCGCATCATTAATAACGGCTCCCTTTCGGCGCGCTCGCCGCGTCCTCTCAGCGCGGCTTACACCGTCACCAAACACGGCATTACCGGACTTACGAAAGCCATTTCGCTGGATGGGCGGGCACACGATATCGCGTGCGGGCAGATCGACATCGGCAATGCCGCCACGCCCATGACGGAGCGCATGTCGGCCGGCGTTCTGCAAGCTAACGGGACGACGATGCCGGAGCCACGTCTGGATTTGCGGCATGTGGTGGATGCGGTGCTGTACATGGCGGGGCTGCCGCTCGAAGCCAACGTACCGTTCATGACGGTAATGGCTACGAAGATGCCGTGGATCGGGCGGGGTTAGCGCTGATGCCCCGTGTTTGAGTGAATTCACAAATATTTCACAAGCCGACAACAACTCGCAGCCAGGCCCGCGCCCATACTGGGGCATGAAATACACTCCTGCAGTGGTCTTTAGTGTTAAATTCCTCGGTACTCTCCTATTCCTCGGCCTACCCTTATTCGGGCAAGCCACGCAAACCCTCTACATTCCGCAGTTCGTTGACGGAGGCGGCTGGCAATCGACCATCGTGATTACGAACACCTCGGCAGTGACAGCCACGGCCACTCTGACTTTTCATAGCGACTCCGGCGGCGGCAATACGCAGGCATGGACCCCCTCGTTTCTTGAAACGAGTTCCACCAGCGGGCTGGTTTTGGCCAGCGGCTCTTCGATGTTTCTGCACACGCCGGGCACTGCTCCGACGCTGACGCAAGGTTGGGGTGAAGTGGACGCAGGCGCGGGCATCGTGGCCTACAACATATTCACCAACCGCCTGCCGGGGCAAAAAGATCAGGATTCGACCGCGCCGGCGGTGAGCGCCACCAACCGCATCCTGGTGCCCTACGATGACGCCAACGGTTTTGTATCCGCAATCGCGGTGGTAAACCCGACCGCGACCGCGCAAACGGTCAGCATTGGATTTCAGACTACCGATGGCATCATCGCCATGGATTTGCTGCCCATCGTGCCGCCCATGGGGCATCTAGCATTTGTCCTGTCGCAACAGTTCCCCTACATTTTGGGGCACCGCGGACTGGCTGAATTCTACTCCGCCACAGGCAATTTGTCGATGATTGCCCTGCGATTCAATCCCACGCAGTCATCGACCTCGATGCCGGTGTTCTTTGAGACGGGGACTCCTTTGATCCAGCCGCCGCCTGTCACCGACCCTTATCCAAGCAATGGCTACTATAATGCGGTGCGCCCGGACAGCAGCGTGAAGTAAATTTACGTCCTGCTATCGACGGATAGTGGATTTATCAAGGCCCTTGCGGCGCGTGGCGGGAGCCTTCATACTCCAGTCATGACACTCAAGAATGCGTCGCTCCTGGCATTCATCGGTACACTTCTGTTAACGATTCTACTGGTGGGCGATTTCATCCTGGATCTGCTGAGCCTTGCGCGCGGCCTGATTGCCGCGGTGACTTTGCTTACAGCCCTGATCTATGCCTTTGCCTCTCTTACCGTATGTTTGTTCTTCCACGCGTTTCATAAAGCGCAGTCTTGATGCTCAAAACGGCGTTGGAAATTCTCACCGGCATCCTCATCTTCATCGCCGCCGGCATCTTGGCGCACTACTGGGCTGGTAAGATGCGGCGCGAAATGGAGGATAAAAAACCCCGCTTGGCCTACTGCTACTTAGGGACAAAACCCTGGATTGATGCTTAATCTAGCCTCGAGCGAGCCGATTGCCGATAGATTAGCGCGTATCCATATGGAGCTAACATGGACCAAGAGGTGCCTATGAAACCTTTACTGCTGCTGGCCCTAACCGCCGCGGCTGCCTGGGGGCAGGGAACCGCACCCTTGCGGGCGCGCGAATTGTTTTATACGCCTCCGCCCGACGCATCGGCGGTGAAGGCTCCCGCGGCGCCCGTCCCTGCCGCTCCCGCACCCGCTCCCGCACCGAAGGCCGTGGCTAAGAAGAACCCCACGAAGACTTCCACGCCCGCGCAGCCGGTTGTGCCTACTCCCACGGAAGCCGTTGTTGACAAGCCTGCGACCGGCCCGCTAGGGATGCGCTACAGCGTGCTCAAGCGCAACGCCGCCGGTGAGTATCAGGAAGTGGATGTGGATACGGTATTCCATTCGGGCGACCGCATTCGCCTGGAGGCGCAAGCGAATTCCACGGGATATCTATATGTGGTGGCGCAAGGTTCGAGCGGCAACTGGCAGGTCCTGTTTCCGTCGCGCGAAGTTTCGAATGGCAGCAACCAGGTGCATCGCGGCGAAACGCGTTTGGTCCCAGGTGGCAACCAGGGCCAGTTTGTTTTCGATGAACAGGCGGGCACGGAAAAGCTGTTTTTCGTGCTGTCGCGCCAGCCGGAGCAGAGCCTGGACAAGCTGATTTATTCGATGGGCGGCCAGAGCGCTCCGGCGGACCCCACCGTGGTGACGCCGGCGGCGCCGAACCGCGTGCTGATGGCGCAAGCCAGCATCAGCGACGACGTCATCGCCCGCATCCGCGGCGAAATGCAAGCGCGCGATCTGATTTTCGAGAAAGTGGATAACGAAAAGGTAGTCTCGCAGAACGGTACGCCCGCCGGCGCTCCGGTCAAGATCGAGACGGCGGCTTACGTAGTGAATCGCAGCTCCGCCGCGGACGCCAGGCTGGTGGTGGATCTGAAGTTGAAGCATCAGTAATGCACAGGCTGGCCATTGTCGCTTTCGTTGCCGTCAACGCTTTATGGGCGCAGGAACCGCAGCGTATCCGTGTCGCGGTGGAGCGCCAGGATTCAGCGGGCTGGATTGCCGTCAATCCCGCGCACGTATTCGAAGCGGGCGAGAAGGTGCGCTTTCGTTTCTCATCGTCGCTGGCAGGTTATCTGTATGTGATTAATATGGGCACCTCGCGCCATTACGAACTGCTGTTTCCGCGCGCGGACACTGGCAGCAACAATCGTGTGGAGGCGGCGAAAGATTATCTAGTGCCGGCGGGACAAGGATATTTCAAGGTGAGCGGCCCGCCGGGACAAGATGTCGTGTACTGGCTGGTAAGCCCCGTGCATTTGGGCCAGCACTACCAGCCTTTGCCTCCGCCGCTAGCGCCCGCCGACCGGCCGTTGCAGATCACGCCGCGCTGCGACGATTCCATCTTCAAAGCCCGCGGCGACTGCGTGGATACTTCCGCCGGCGTGAAGCACGCCGGAAAACTGCCGGAAAACATGAACAGCGTGGTCAAGCCGTCCGCGCGCGAGCTGCTTTTCATTCAGGACAATAGTATGGGCAAAGAGAGTGTGGTGGTGTCCTCGCCCGCTCCGTTAGCAGGACCGGTGGTGTATGAACTCCGTCTGGCGCATCGCTAGTCTCCTGGGTCTCGCGGTTTCGTTACTCGCGCAAGCGCAGCCCAAGCAGGATCAAAAGAAGGGCCGCGACCTCAAGTACGAAGAAAACAACACTGCACCGGCGCCACCGGTAACGGTGCCGCGCGGCTATGCCCTGATCGTCGGCATCGCCAACTACAAAAATCTGCCAGCCAAGTCGCAGTTGGAATTTTCGGAGCGCGACGCCGATGCCATTTATTCCATCCTCATCAGTCCCGAGGGCGGCAACTTCCGCGCCGAGAACGTTCACCGGCTTTCGGGCGCGCAGGCCACCCTGGCGAACTTGAAGCGCGAACTCGAGGTCTGGCTCCCGGCGACGGCGAAAGAAGACGATCGCGTGGTGATCTATTTCGCCGGGCATGGGTTCATTTCCCAAGGGCGCGCTTATCTTGCCCCTTACGATCTGGATCCGGCGAACATTCCCGCCACCGGTTATCCCATGGACACCCTGGGCCAAGTGGCAGGATCGCTCATCAAGGCGAAATGGAAAGTGCTGCTGACGGACGCGTGCCATAGCGGCGCGATTGCTCCTGACGCTGAAGCGCAGGCGCTCAACCAGAGCTTGCTGGATATGTCACGCTCAATGTTCTCGTTGACGGCGAGCCGCGACCGCGAGCGCTCCTTCGAAAGCAAGGATTGGGGCAGCGGCCATGGCATATTCACTTATTACGTCGTGAAAGGGCTGGAGGGCGAAGCCGACGAGTCCGGCGACGGCCTCGTAACCGCCGATGAGCTTTCAAATTACGTGCGCCGAAATGTGCGCGAAGCCACCAAGGGACAGCAGAACCCGACGTCCGACCGCGGTAGTTTCGATCCCAACATGCTGCTGGCGTTTCTGCCCAACGGTCTGCGGGTGGCGCATCAGCCTCCGCCGGTGGATGGGACGTTGATCTTCGAATCCAACATGGACGGCGTCGAGGTGTTCGTCGATGGCGCCTCGCGCGGCATTGTCAGCAAGAGCGCTACGCTGCGGCTCCCTGGAATGCGTCCGGGAAGCCATACCATTCAGGGTGTCAAGATGGGTTATGAACCCGACGGCCCGCGCGACGAGGTCGTGTATCCGGGGCGCGATTCGACAGTCACCATTAAGATTTCGATCGCCCGCCGCCGCACCAAAGCTGCCGTAGACGAATTGAACGATGGCCTGGCGCTCTATAACAAGGGCTACGCCGACAACTACAAAAAGGCCGCGGAGCATTTCGAGAAAGCTTTACAGATCGATCCCAGCTACAGCCAGGCCGCACTTTACCTGGGGCGCGCTTACAATTCGCTTTTCGATGAGCAGCGCTCCGAAGCGGCTTTGCGCAAAGCCATTGCCATCGATCCGGATTATCTGGAAGCGCGGGTCAGCCTGGCTGGAATGCTGCTGGACACGGGCGCCGTCGACGAATCGATTCGCCAGTTGAACCTGGTGACGCAGCGCGACAAAAGCAACGCCGTCGCGCTGTACATGCAGGCGCAGGCTTATCGCATGAAAGATTTATATCCGCAATCGATCGAATCGGCGCGCGCGTCCATCCAACTCGCTCCCGCCGCGGCAGAGCCGCACCTGTGGCTGGCCGAGAGTTTGCGGCTGAGTTCGCAGTTTCCAGAATCTTCATCCGAATACACTGAATACCTGCGGTTGAGCGATTACGATAGCAAACTTGCCGGCAAGATGAATTACTATGTGCTCGGTTTCCTGGCCGGCGTGGGGCGCAAGAAGCGCGCGGCGCAGACCGACACCTGGCGCGACATGAGGAGCCTCGCGTATTTCGGCCTCTGCGATTCCGAGCGCAAACAAGGGCATTTTGAGTTGGGCGTGGCGTATTGCCAGAAGTCTTTGGCCTACGACGCCAACGATGCCTATACGCATTATGCGCTGGCGCTGTGTTACGCGCGGGAAGCGGCGGCGAATGGCAGTCTTGAAACGCTGGCCGCGGCGCGCAAACACTTCCAGGCCATGATCGACCTCAACGGGGATCTGGAAGAAGCAAAATTCGCCCGGCAGAACCTGCAAAATATCGATAACCTCCTGAAAACCCGGTAGAATGAAGCTGGCCGGTTCCGGCTGGCCACACCAGATACAAAC
>JALYJH010000212.1 GCA_030775415.1 Acidobacteriota bacterium
GCAGCGCAAAATCATCGATGAAAGCGACGTGGAGGCGGGGCTGCGCGCGGCGGCGGCGGTGGGAGACGATCGCTTACAGAAGATGGCTACGGGACACGTCAGTCCGGAGAACTTCACGCATGGAACATCGGCGCAGAGGACACATTGGTTTCAAGCGGGGTTGAATTCCGGGGAAATTTCAGCTTGCAACACCTTCGCGTCCGCGCAATAAAAAGGGGCCTGATCTCCCCTTGTATCCGCGAACTAATTAACGTCCTGCTTCTTGCGGTTGGCTGGCGTCCGGATTGGCTCGACGATCCTGACGGCTCTCCAGCGGTCCGCGAGTGTCCTCATAAGGCCGCAGGCTTTGGAAAATCTTCTCGGCCTGGGCTGCATTCGCTTCCACGGCTAGCATGTGGTTGTGAAAGTTGTCATTAAAAACCGGACCGTTGTTGTCGACCGGACGGCCCTTCTGGTCCAACGCGCGGATGGCGCTGGTGGTATTCGCCGCCATAGTTTGCAGAAGTGGAATCGCGTGGCCTACGGCGCGTGCTTCAGTTGGTGTGAGCGGACTTTCCTGCAACCTACGCAAGTCCTGTCCGATGCGGTTGGTTTCGTCGCGAATGGCTTGCAGGTGTTCTGCGTTCCAATCGTAACCGGTTGTCCGGTAAATTGCATTGATAGCGTCAGCGTGGATTTTGACCGCAGAGGTCGTGCTCTGCAAGTCCTCGAAAGTGGTTTTGCTGGCGGCGAAGGTCAAGCCCGCGGTCGCCAACGCGATCACTCCCATTGAGATGCTTTTCATAAGCATGTGTATTTCTCCTTGATTGAGACTCGCCTGGGAGCGATTCCGCCTACTTGGGCGCAATGCCGACCGGGGCATGTTGTGAGCGACGTGGCTCCACCAGTTCTGATGCTAGCAGAAATAGTTGCGTTTCAAGGAAATGGCGGGGTTTCAGACGTAACTCGAACCTTAGTACCTTAAATGTTGAAAAGCGTGGCTGGCTATAGGCTGGCGCCTTCGGATTCGAGGAAATCCACCATGGTTTGGCGTCCGTTGGCGAGCGCGAGATCGAGGGGACGCTGCTGATTTTCGGCGCGCACGTTGACGTCGGCGCCCGCGCCCGTCAGCAGGCGCGCGAATTCTATATCGCCGCTTTGTGCGACGGAGTGCAGAGGGGTGAAGCCTCCACCTTGGCGGGCGTTCACGTCGGCACCGGCTTCGATCAATATTTCCGCCACGGCTTGCGAGTGGCCCGCGGCAGCCGCGTGGAGCGCCATATTGCGCGAGGCGTTCGTCGAGCAGGCGTTCACTTGCGCTCCTTTGTTCAGCAACACGCGGGCGGCGCCGGCGTGGCCGAAATGCGCGGCGAAGTGGAGTGGAAACCAGCCGTCGGGGCTGACGGCCGTAACCAGAGAACGATTGGCGGCCAGCAGCTTTTCGATTTCCGTTGTATCGCCAAAGAGCGCTGCCGCAAAAATGGCTAGCGTGGGATCGGCGGCAACCGCGGCGCTGGCGCGGTCCCGATCGCTAGCTCGAAAGGCTTCGTAAAGCTGCTGCATTATACGGCGGGCGCGAACACTTCTTCGGCTTTGGCTACTTCCCAAGCCAGGTGGTTGATGTAAAACAGCAGGGCTGCGGGGGGGAACGTGGTATGGAATTTATCCCAGGCGATTTGCTGCCACCCTTGCTTCAAATACGTACTCACGTCAGTATCTTTTGCGAAAAATCCGTCTTCGTGCGGGACACCAAGTTCATCGAGGACCGCCTTGACCAGGTCCATGTGCGAGATCAGGATGGCTTGCGCGAGATCGGTGGCGAGGTCGGCGTTGGCTACTTCTTCCAAGCGCTTCCATTGACGCGGGGCGGACTTACGGAGGGTTTCCGCATTCAGTTTGTGCAAATGCAGACGGGTCTTGAAAGGCTCGAACATCTGAAAAGTTTTGAGGCGGCCCAGCGAGATGGAGCGCAGGAGCTGCTCGAAGTTGTCCGGGCCCAGCCGGAGGAAAATGTCGGAAAGCTGCATCAACGCTATTGTAACGGACGTGGCTGCTACAATGAGAGTTTGTGCGCGCACCGGAGGGCTGCGCCCGCATTCACACCACATGCAAAATATCATCGTTCTCGGCGCGCAATGGGGCGACGAAGGTAAGGGAAAAGTAGTGGACCTGCTGGCCGGGCACTTCGATATCGTCGCGCGCTATCAGGGCGGGCATAATGCCGGCCACACGGTTTATATCGGGGAAAAGAAGTTCGTACTGAAGCTGATTCCCAGCGGCATTCTGCGGGGAGGCGTGCAGGCGGTGATCGGCAACGGCGTGGTGGTGGATCTAGCGGCGCTGCTGGAGGAGATGGCGATGCTGGAAACGGCCGGCATCGACGTTCGCAAGCAACTGCGCATCAGCAATCGCGCGCATGTGATTTTTCCGTTTCACCGTCTGGTGGAGAAGATGTCCGAGGCGCGCGAGAACCGCATACCAATCGGCACCACATCGCGTGGGATTGGCCCCTGCTACGAAGACAAGACCGGGCGGCGCGGGATTCGGGTGGCGGATTTGTTCGATCCCGAGAGTTTCCGGCTAATGTACGACACGCTCGCGGAAGATAAGAAGGCGCTGGCGGGGACTTTCAATCTGCACGACAGCATCGACTACGGGCAGATCCGCCAGCAGTATGAAGAATTCGCGGAGCGTATCCGGCCACTGGTGTGCGATACGGCGGCACTGCTCGCCGGCGCGATGGCGCACGGTAAGCGGATTTTATTCGAGGGCGCGCAAGGGACCATGCTGGATGTGGATCACGGGACCTATCCCTTTGTGACTTCTTCGAGCGCAACCGCGGGAGGCGCTTCGATTGGGACGGGCGTGCCTCCGACGAAGATCGACGGCGTGATTGGAATTTCGAAGGCTTATATTACGCGAGTGGGGTCGGGTCCGTTTCCTACGGAGAGTCTGGATGGCGGCGGAGAATTGCTGCGGCGCGAGGGCAATGAATTCGGCGCGGTGACGGGGCGGCCGCGGCGCTGCGGATGGTTCGATGTGCCGCTGCTGCGCTACACGTCGATGGTGAACGGCTATGATACGCTGCTGATCACCAAGCTCGACGTGCTGGATTCGTTGGCCGAAATTCCGGTGTGCACGGGGTATCGCCTGAAAGGCGTGGAAGTGACGGAAATGCCGGCGACGTATCGGGCGCTGGAGGCGATTGAGCCGGTGTTTCAGAACCTGCCGGGATGGAAAAGCTCTACTCGCGGGATGACCAAGTTCGTGGACTTGCCTCAAAAGGCGCAAGCGTACTTGAAGTTCCTCGAAGAGCGCACGGGCGTGGAGATCGGCGGAGTGTCGACGGGGCCGGAGCGTAGCGAGACGATCATTCGCGTGGGGTCGACGCTCGAAAAAATGATCGGCTAGTCCAAAACCTCGCAATTCACGGGCTTGCTGCGGAAGGCACGATCGAATGTGACCAGCCTTAATCCGGCAGCGTTGGCAAAAGCGGCCAAGTAAGCGTCCGCCCACAGCTTTGGCGATGCGCGGCGGCCGGAGGTGAAACTTCGCAGTCCGGGATCGAGACCCTCTGGCTCGGCGAGGAACGCGATTCGTTCGTCGGCGCTACATTGATCGTAAATGTCCCAGGTGGACGCCATGGTCAGAACATCGCGCCCCATCACGGCCTCAGTGGTTAGCAGGCGCAATAACGCGAGTTGAGTGAAGCGGCAGAAGAATAAACGCCCGTGGCTGGCCCGCTCGAACCAACGCCTGGAAAGATCGGCGTGGGAGTGGCGGCCCCAAACTAGCGCCAGCCAGACGTTGGTGTCAGGGAAATTCAAGGAGTTCATAGAGCCGACGGTTGGACAGTTCAACCTTCGGGCCTTTGGAGTCGAGCAAGGGGAATTGAACTGGCCGTTTGTCAGGGGGCCGGGGATTTAACAGCACTCGTTCGGCTCCGCTTAGAAGCAGATCACGCACCGAACAGCCCCGCTGGATGGCTTGCTTTTTTAGCTTGCGGTAAATGGGGGCCGGAATATCGACAGTGGTGCGGATCGCGTCTTTGGGCACGGCTAGCGATCATTATATACCGCTGGCGTTATTTACCGTGCGCGGTTATGTTGCGGGCATCCTCGGCGGTCTGTACCGCTTGGCGTGCGAGCATGATCACGCGTTCGCTATTGTTCTTGCGATCGGGAATCTGCTCGGCTTGCTGCGCCAGATGTTCGGCCTTTTCTAAAGTCTCCTGGGCGCGGGCATCGATGCCTTCGGACTTGGCGATTTGAATGGCGTTGCGCGCCTGATAGAGAGCCAGCACCGCTTCGTATTCGCGCTGCGAGACCATGGGGCCGCCTGCGGCCGCGGCGGCGGGCTGCAAGTTCACTGTGTAGGTTTCGGTGCGTGGGAGCAATTCGTATTTCGCGGAGACCGGTTCGGAGGCGCCGATGGTGTCTGGACGCAGAATGTTTTCCATCACTACTACCGGGCTGGGTTTAGACACGGCGAAGTAGGGCTCGGCCGTCACCAGGAGGCCGAAGGTCTGGAGCGATGTAGTGACGTCGAGCTTGGCGTCGTCCTTGTGATTCGTGATGACTTCACCCAGACGCTCGGTCTGGCCTTCGGGGCTGATGGCCCACAAGACGTAGGTCAGATACTGAGGCCCATACTTCGCGGGCGAGCCTAGACCTTCTAATTTGGCATGAATCGAGACTCTGCCTACTTTCGCCTCGATGGTGGCGTTGCCGCGGGTTTCGGGGGCGAGCACGGTGCCACGAAAATCAATCTTAGTGGGCGCGGAGCGCTGCCCGTAATTCACGGCTGCGAGAGAACGCTGCACGACCGTGATGCGATAGATGGGCGCATCGCGCTCATCAGCCGCGTTGGCTGCCGAAAGGGCCAAGACGAGTGGAATTGCTACGAGAAAGAGTTTCATAACGCACCTCCTGCTTTACTGCGGCGGCTTTAGGGCGGGCGGCGCCGCGGGAACGGCGGACACGGTTTCGCCCAACTCTGCTTTCTTGTATTTCGGTTCGGAGATGTAGCCCTGGATCTGGTCTTTGGTGATCTGGTTGACGACCAGCTGAACAGGCTGGGGGCGGTCCTCCAGATTGATCCAGATGGGTTCGTAGAGGTTCACGCTCTTCTTCTGCATTTGGTTGTCGTCGACGAACATGGCGAGATCGTAGGACTTGCGTTTCGTGTTGACCTTACGAAGCGAAAGGCTCAGCGGGCCAACGCGCTGGAATACTTTGGATTTGGAGAGATGAAATTCGTAGTAATTGCGCTCGCCACGTTTTTGGAGCGCGACGACATCGTCATGGGTGCGGCCGATGGAGCCGTTCAGTTCGTCCTTGGTCGAGGCCAGGTTGCCGGAAAGTTCATCGCGCGTGGAATCGAGTTTGCCGTTAAGGTCGTCGCGGGTTTTGGTGAGGTCCTCGCGAGTGCTGCTGAGTTGCTTTTCCTGGTCCGCCAGGCGCTTCTGCATTTGAGTGTAGCGCGGGTCAACTCGCACAGCGGGGCGCGGACGGGGAGCACTTTCGGAGTAAACGCGAGCGGGCGGAGCCGGAACCGGCGCGGGACGGTCCAGCTTTTCGGCCATGCTTTGCATTTGGGCTTTCAACTGACTAATGGAAGAGCTGAGCGCCTGATTGGTGGCATTCAGATCATTTAACTGGCGGCGTTCGCGGGAAACGTAAGCGAGGCTAACGCCTCCAACAAGGACCAAAGCCACGGCGGTAATGGCCAAGCCCCAGCGCAACGC
>JALYJH010000213.1 GCA_030775415.1 Acidobacteriota bacterium
ACATGAAGGTCAGCAGCACAGCGCGCCCACCCGGCTTCACCAGCTTGGGAATGACGTCGAGCAGCGCGTCCAATTCTTCGTTCTCCTGATTCACCGCGATCCTGAGCGCCATGAAGGTTTGCGTGGCAGGATGCAGCTTGCCCGTACGGGGCACGGCACTTTCGATCAGCTTGGCCAACTGACCTGTCGTCTTGATGGGCCGTGCCCGCACGATTGCTCTGGCTATTCTCCGGCTCCTCCTTTCCTCGCCTAACTGAAAAATCAAGTCGGCGAGCTGCTTTTCCGATTCGTAGTTGACGATATCCGCCGCGGTCTGCTCCTGGCTGCGATCCATACGCATATCCAGGGAACCGTCGGCCATCAAGGAGAAGCCCCTTTCTCCCTCCGTCAACTGGTAACGCGAAACACCCAGGTCCGCCAGCAAGCCATCCACTTGCGTGATCCCCTCGGCTGCCAGCGCCTGTCCCACCATCGAGAACGAAACTTTGTGAAAGCGGATGCGCGCCGCGCAGTCCGCTGTATTCGCGCGAGCGAGCGCCAGACTCTCCGCATCGCGATCGCAGGCCACCACCAAACCGCCGCTCAATTGGCGCGCGATGGCTCCGGTATGCCCCCCGAGACCGCAAGTCGCATCCAGGAATACCCCGTCCGGACGGATTGCCAGATACTCCAGGCACTCGCGCAACATGACGGGTACGTGCATACATGGCCGCTACTTCAATCCCTTCTTCTCAAGCGTCTTCACCTTCTCGGCCAGATTCACTGTGGCGCGGTTGAGACGCTCCTCATGGACGCTCTTGCTGGCTACGTTGATGCGTCCGTTGTAGCAATCGAGAAACACAGGCTGCGATTCCAACTCAATCACACGCCGTAGCGCCGCCGGCATCAGCACGCGGCCTTGCGCGTCGATTTCGGAATCGCCACCGAAAACTTTCGCGATGTAAGCCACGTCTTCGGCGCTTTCCGCCAGATCGCCCGCGTCAGCGAACAAATTTTCGTTGGCTTTCCACACGGAAATCGGGTAGATTCTAGCTAGCTGGCGATCCAGCGTGGTGATGAAAACTTTGTCGACACCCAATTTTTTGAGGTATTCGAGGAACTCGGCCGGCAACTTGAGGCGGCCTTTGTCATCCACGCGCGCTTGGGCAATCGAGTGCGGCGGCTCCACCGGAACCATGCTCTCGCCGCCTTTTTCCGCCACTTTCTCTACCACTTTAACCCAGTGCTGACCACTTCAGTCCACTCAGTGTAAACCAAGATTCAAAAGTTTAGCAAGAGAAATTGTTGCAGGGGCGAGACTTACGCTTTTTCTTCGCCGTGGTTAACGTACTCCGCCGGCCACGCGGCTGCGGAGAAATTCGTCACCCGTCTGCCAAGTGGGGAGTTGCGGCTGATTGGCGGCGCTCAGATTAATTAGGAACCCAAAGCGGGCGTAAAGTTCCATGCCGGAAAAGTCCCAATCATCGTGATATTCGTCGGAGGGTTGATGGTAGCGGGTTTCGGTGAACTCGTCGGCCAGTTTCTTGCCTGTTCCAGGAGGCTTGCCGATGATGTCCTCGCCGGAATCCACTGAAAACGCGGGAATGCCGACACGCGCAAACGAAAAATGATCGGAACGATAATACGTTCCCGCAAGCGGCTTAGGATCCGGGGAGAGCGTGAGATGGAAGCGGCGCGCGGTTCCTTCGACCAGCGGGTAAGCGGTGGTGCGTTCCGAGCCACGGGCCCCCACGTCCCGCGTGCGGCCGTACGCTGGGAAGCTATCGTAGTTGATAGCCAAAGCAGTCTTTCCGGCGGGAATCACGGGATGCTTTCCATAGTATTCAGAGCCCAGCAAGCCGGCTTCTTCCGCAGCCACGGAAATAAAGATCGCCGACCGCTTGGGCTTTTGCGGCAGGGCGGCCCAAGCGCGCGCGAGTTCCAACAGAATGCCGCACCCGGTCGCATTGTCCTGGGCGCCATTGTAAATCGCGTCGCCCTGAATAGCCTCGCCGATGCCGAAGTGATCCCAATGGGCACTGAAAAGGACAGTTTCATTCTTTAATTGCGGATCGCTGCCTTCTACTTTGCCGATCACGTTGCGAGTCTGTATCTGGCGGATCGCCGCGGGAGCGCGGATATGAAAACGGAGGGGAAGTGGCTGGGCGCGGAAGCCCGGGGTGTCGGCCATCTTCAGCCACTCGTCGGCTGTCTTGCCTAGCGGGGCTGCGATCTTATCGCCATTCTCTTTGGTGACCCAGCCGGCGAATCCTAACGCTTGCGCCTCGGGATCGAGTTTCATCGCAAAGTCGCCTTTCGACCAGGACGATCTCACCACGTTCCATCCGTAGCTGGCGGTGGGCGTGGTGTGGATGATGATGACGGCGGCCGCCCCGTGGCGGGTGGCTTCTTCGTACTTATAAACCCAGCGCCCGTAGTAAGTAAGCGCTTCACCCATGAAGAATTTGGGGTCCTTGGAGGGCGGCTCGCCCGTAAACAACACGGCGACTTTGCCGCGCACGTCGACGCCTTTGTAATCATCCCACTGGTATTCCGGCGCGACGATGCCGTGGCCGACGAACACGGCGTCTGCGTCAAACTCAACATCGGGCTTCTGCTGGAAAGTGACGCCGACGAAATCATCTTGCCACTTAAGGTTGAGGCTGGCCGCGGCGCCGCTGATGCTGATCTGGGCGCCTGGCTGCGGAGTGGATTCGATCAGAGTGAAGTTCTGAAAGTAGGTCCCGCGGTCGCCTGCGGGCTTGAGACCAGCGAGCGCAAACTGGGTCGCGATGTATTCGATAGCCAGATCGCCGCCCCGCGCGCCGACCCCACGGCCTTCGAGTAAATCGCTCGCAAGGAATTGAACGTGCGCGCGGATGCGCTCACCAGAAATGTCGTTCAATTGCGCCCAGACGGAGGCAGCAAAAAGAGAGAGCAGCAACGCGCATTTCATGCCGCCATAATAACAAGGCCCGGATCTGTCTAAGTTAAAGGCGGCGCGCGGAACGTGCGGGCGGAGCCTCAAGACTTAAGTTTCGCGGCACCCTTTCGCACAGCGGCCCAGCGTTTGCGTTGCGCCGCAGCCATACGCTCGCGGGCCTCCGCGCTCACCGCCCGGCGACGCGCTGAGGGCACCAGTACGGGACGGCCCCGTTTGCCGCGATTGTGCGCTAAGCGGTCAAAGATTGCGATCGCCCGATCCAATTCCGTCTTATATGCGCGGAGATCCCCGAGTACTTTCAAGACATCCATAGGGCCCTAGTAATCTCAGATTTCCCGTTAGGGCGCAAGTGCCTTTCGACGGAATGTAAAAGACACACGTTTATACTTGAAGTGAAATGAAGATTGTGATCGATACGGCCGCGCAAACTCTGACACGGCAGCAGGAAAGCGGCGAAACGACCGTCGGATTATTTACAAGAGAGGCGTTCGAGGCGCTGTCCCTGGAGTGGTTGCGGGTCGGCTGGAGCTTGCAACATTACCATACGTTTACCTGGTTCGGCCTGCCGGTTCTGCAGCTACCCGAAGACTTGCTGCGCTTGCAGGAAGTGATTTACGCAGTGCGCCCGGCAGTGATTGTCGAGACGGGAGTGTTTCAAGGCGGGTCCCTCTTATTCCACGCATCGCTGCTCGCGGCGATGGGCCAAGGGCGAGTGATTGGGATTGACCGCGAGATACAGCCGCCGGTTCGCGAGGCATTATGCAGCCATTCGCTGGCTTCGCGCATTTCTTTATTGGAAGGAAGCTCCACTGACCCGGCGATCGTGTCGCAAGTACGAACTCTAATTAAGGACGCGGGTCCGGTGCTGGTGATCCTCGATTCCGACCATACTCGCGAGCATGTGGAACGCGAGCTTGAGTGTTATGCGCCACTGGTGACTAAGGGATCATATATTGTCGCGACCGACGGCATCATGAAAGACCTGCACGATGTGCCGCGCGCACAGCCGTCGTGGAAAAACGACAACCCATTCGAGGCGGCGAATGCCTTTGCGGCGCGGCACAGCGAGTTCCGGCAGCAGCCGCCGCGGTGGCTCTCGCGCAGCAGCCCGCTGACGGAAAACATCACCTATTGGCCGGGGGCCTGGCTCGAACGGATTACTTAGCCACGAAGCTGGCTATGGTGAGCATTTTGAACGACAGGTACGTGTTCCTGGCATAATGTAGGCGGCTCTATGGCTGCTTGGCAGGAATCACCCGAACACCTGGTTGTCGATCTGCGAAAGGTCTCGGCAGCGGACCTTATGCCCCTGCTGGAGGAAGAAACGGGGGTGTGGCAGCGGGCGCTCGATTGGGACTTTCAGCCGTCGGCTGAATTGGTCCGGCGATTCGTGGAAATGCAGGCGCTGAGCGGCTTCGCACTGCTCAAGGACGGATGCGTTATTGGCTACTGCTATTACATCCGCGAAGAGAAGAAGGGGCTGATTGGCGATCTCTACGTGCGTGAGCGGGAGCGCACGGTGGAGCGCGAGCACACACTAATCGAAGCCACTCTGGAGGCACTGTGGAGGTCCGGAGGCGTGCATCGCGTCGAGTCACAACTGTTGTTGCTGGATTCGCCGCTGTCGCGTAGAATGCCGTTCGCGCAGTGGTTCCGGGCATTCCCCAGGCGGTTCCTGGAAGCCTCGGCCATGAAGGCGCGGACGCTGCCGGACCATGCAACGGAGGGGGTGAACATTACGCCCTGGAGCGAGGCGCGGCAGGATGATTCGGCGCGTCTGGTGGCTGCGGCGTATCGCGGACACGTCGATAGTGACATCAACGATCAATACCGCTCGCCCAGCGGCGCCCGGCGGTTCTTGAACAATATCGTGCAGTATCCGGGCTGCGGTACGTTCTTCGGCGCGGCATCGTACGCGGCGACGGATGCCAAGGGCGCCTTGTGCGGGATATCGCTGGCGAGTCTGGTGAGCGATACCACCGGACACATCACACAGATATGCGTGGCGCCGGCGCAGCGCGGCAAGGGCGTGGGGTATGCACTGCTGCGGCGGTCATTACTGGCGCTGGCGGCGCACGGGTGCGGCACGGTGGGATTGACAGTAACATCAACAAATACGGGCGCCATCCGGCTGTATGAACAAATGGGGTTCACGGACCGGCGCGAGTTTGCAGCTTACATTTGGGAGGCCTGGTAGATGTGCGTCGTCCCAAATGCAAATTGGATTCCTCAGGGGTGTGCCTGTTACGCTTGAAGTATTACTATGGCGTGGTTTTCACGGGAGAAGTCAGGGGCTGAAGGGTCGGGGGAAGGCGCAAAGCGAGTTCGCACCGAGGGTTTGTGGCTCAAGTGCGAAGGCTGCGGTCAAATCATCTGGAAAAAGACTCTGGACGAGAACGGGCAGGTGTGCCCGCAATGCGATCACCACTTCCGGGTGGATGCCCGGACGCGGCTGGCGCTACTGTTCGACGGCGGCACTTATGAAGAGATAGACGCGAGCCTGACGTCGACCGATCCGCTTAAATTCTCCGATTCCAAAACTTACGCGATGCGCTTGAGTGAAATGCAGAAAGCGACCTCGATGTCGGATGCCCTGGTTGCCGGTTGGGGCCGGCTGGAGGGGCGGCATGTGAACATCTGCGCCATGGAGTTGAAGTTCGTCGGCGGCAGCATGGGCACGGTGGTGGGCGAGAAGATCACACGGGCGGTGGAGCGATCGATGGAGCGACGGGCGCCGTTGATCATTGTCTCGGCATCAGGAGGAGCGCGCATGCAGGAAGGCGCGATCAGCTTGATG
>JALYJH010000214.1 GCA_030775415.1 Acidobacteriota bacterium
ATCGTGGCAGAGACATCCTTAGTTTAGCACTTAACGGGGCCGATGGCGTAATCTCAGTTCTCAGTAGGCCTAGTCGCGGGTCCTCGCTTCACGCGCCGCGAGGCTTCACGCGCCGCGAGGCTTCACCCGCCGCGGGGCTTCACGCGGGCCGCAAGGTTACGGGCTGCGCAAGGTAACACGGCGGCCGCCGCTCGCGGCGGCCAGGAACACAAACGTGCTATTCTGTTGTTGAAGCAGATCTGCTCCCTCCTTGCAGCGTTAGCCGGTTCGCTTGATTTTCCCCCAAACAAAAAACAACTGAATGAATAAATTTTCTGAACTGACTCTCAGCGCATCGCTGCAGAGTAATTTGACTCGCCACGGGTTTGTGCAACCGACTCCCGTGCAAGCGCAGGCGATTCCCCCGGCCCTCGAGGGCCGCGATGTGGTGGCGACCGCGCAAACAGGTACGGGCAAAACTCTTGCCTTTCTCCTGCCGATTTACGAACTGCTCACCCGCGGTGAGCGGCCGACTGGCGTTCGCGCACTTATTCTGACCCCGACGCGCGAGCTCGCGCTGCAGGTGAATGAAACGGCTGTCAAGCTTGCGGCCAGCCTGCCGGTTCGCTCCTCGACGGTGGTTGGAGGGATGAACGAGTCGACGCAGTTGCACGCCATCCGCAAGGGATCACAAGTTGTGATCGCAACGCCGGGGCGCCTGTGCGATTTTCTGGAGCGCAAGCTGGTGGATCTAAGCGGAGTGGGTTTTCTGGTGTTGGACGAAGCCGATCGCATGCTGGACATGGGCTTTTTGCCCGCGATCCATGCGATTCTCAAAAAAATCCCGGCCGCGCGCCAGACGCTGTTTTTCTCGGCGACGATCGAGAAATCAGTGGCCCACCTGATCAACTCGCACGTGCGGAACCCGGTGCGCATTGCAATCGGCGGCGACTCTAAGCCGGTGGACAGGGTCGATCTGCACGTTTATGAAGTGGAACAGGATCGCAAACTCAGCCTCCTGAAAAAGCTGCTGCACGCGGAGACTGGCTCCTTCCTGGTGTTCGCCCGTACGAAGCATGGAGCCGACCGGCTGGCGAAAAAACTGGGCACGAACGGCGTCGATGCGGCGCGTATCCATGGCGACCGCACGCAGAGCCAGCGCAATCAGGCTTTGGCGGGATTCAAAAAGGGCGATTATCGCGTGCTGGTCGCGACCGATGTCGCGGCGCGGGGCATCCACGTGGACGGGATCGCTCATGTGGTGAATTACGATTTGCCGCAAGTGCCGGAGGACTTCATTCACCGCGTGGGCCGCACGGCGCGGGCGGGGGCGCGCGGAACCGCCTCGACGTTCAGCACGCGCGCGGAACGCAACGACATCCGGCAGATTGAAAAAGCCTTGGGCGTACGCCTGACGCCGCGGGAAGCGGGAGCGGATCTGGAGCGCGAAGAGAAGTCTTCAAGCAAGACGGTGGTGATCCCGATCCAGCGCCATCAGAAGCCTGGCGGCCAGAAACACCCGGGCGGAAGTTTTGCTCCGCGGGGCCGCCGTCGTTTCGGAAGCCGTTGAGCTTGTCATCCGAACCTTATACGACCGTCGGATATGGGCGTGGTATGGGCGCGGCGCGAGAAGCGGGCGGCCGTGCGCGAGATTCAACGTTTGTGGTATGCGGGCGCGGAAGGGGCATAGAATTAAGGGCTTGCACTGATTTTAGTTCTGTGCTATTCTCTCTCTAGCTTTTGAAGCCCAGTACGTCCGCTTGAACCTCAACGAAACAACCTCGCTAGACCGTATCAATCGAACCCGCAGGGAATTCCAACGCTAGAAAAGAGAAAAACTTCAATGAAAGAAACAGGAACGGTGAAGTGGTTTAACGCCGGCAAGGGATTTGGATTTATCGCGCGTGAAAACGGCGAAGATGTGTTCGTACATTTTTCGGCCATCGAGGCGAGCGGTTACCGCACACTCGAAGAAGGCGCGCGGGTTTCGTTTGTGGTTACGCGCGGGCCGAAAGGTCTGCAGGCCGAACAAGTCAGCCTAGCCTAAAATTTAGTGCAGAGCACCGGTACTCAGGCGAGTGCCGGTGCGCAAACAATTTACCTAGCGCGTGTTCGATGAAGAGCGTGCTTATATTCGTTTTACGAAAAGAGTAAGTAATGTCCAAAACATGTGGCGACACCGCGCGATTCCACCGCTTGCGCAAACAAAAGATCAACCGCCGCGCGAAAAATCGCTTATTGCAAGCCGAAATCGCCGCGCGCAAAGCCGAAAAAGCCGCGAAGCCGTCGGCGTAATCCCGTTCGCTCTTGGGTGAGCCGCCGCAAGGCTGGCTCGCAGGCGAAAGGCTCTACGCGTTCAAAGCAAATACGTCTTCAGCGGGCAGGATTGAGTTAGCTAATGACATTAGCTAGCTTGGTTTTGTGGAAGTCAATATTCACGAGGCCAAGACCCAGCTTTCGCGCCTGATCGAACGTGCGCTGAAGGGTGAAGAAGTGACCTTCGCCAAGGCCGGCCAGTGGTGCGCCTCATTCCGATTCAGGCCGAAAAACCTGTGCTTGGAAGTGCACGCGGGCTTGTGACGATGACGCCCGGTTGGGATGCGCCAATGACTCCCGAAGACGTGCAAGAGTTCGGATAGTGAGGCTCCTTTTAGACACGCACGCGTTCCTGTTCGCGATAGCAGAGCCGGACCTGCTGACTGCCAAATCCCGCCGCCTTTTGGCAAGTGTGGAGGTTGAACGATGGGTGAGCGTCGTCTCCTTGTGGGAAATCGCGATTAAAGCGCAAACCGGAAAGCTGGCGATGCCGCTCGATGAGTCTTTTATATCCGGCAATTGCAGGCGCTCAAAGCGAAGACGTTGGCTGTGAGTCTGCAACATGCCCTGGCACTCATGAGGCTGCCCCTGCATCACCGCGACCCGTTCGACCGCTTTTTAATCGCGCAGGCAAAAGAAGAGGGACTAACGTTGCTGACGCGCGACGGTGGGTTTAAAGCCTACGGCGTGCAGACGGTTTGGTAAGCCGCAACGGGCAAGATCGGGTATCCTTGCGCTATGGGCGACGACCGGCTAAATTCGGTTTGCGAGAAGCGAGAAGAGTATAAGTCCTGGGGCGTGCCGTACGTTTGGTTGATAGACGCGCACTCGCGCCGCATGTATACCTGCGGGGCGGGCTTTACGGAAGTGCCATCGCTGCGGATTCCCGAACTGGATTTAGAAGTAACTCCGAGTGAGATTTTCGAGTAGGAAAACGAACTATGCCATCGATAGCAGAGTTCATGGCTGAGTCTTACCGCTCGAATACCTCGCTGATTTGGGATGCGGCGGGTACGTCACTGGCGACCGCGGCTTTTGCCGTCGATCTTGTTAAGGTGGTCGTGTCTTTTGAGAGAAGGGAAGCCGCCGGACCTTGGTACGTCTCATTTGAAGTTGATCGGGGCGATTCAACGGCGATTGCTCACTCGGCATTTGCCATCTTCAATGGCGTGTTGCAGGCTGCGGAAGAATTCCTGATCACGCGAGAGCCGGAGACGGTTATCTTCGCCACCAAGCGCGATGAACTCGCCGGGATTTACCAAACTTACTTGCGCCGCGAAGCCGAAACGATCGAAAAAATCGGCTACCGGCTAGAAGGGCCGATTCGGGTTGATCCATACACCGAGTTCATGTTGACGCGGGTACGGCCGTCGGAGTGGAAAGCCGATTGAAGACTGCGCTCGTCATGTTACCCCTCTGGGCCCTGAGTGCGTGCTGCCTTTCCGCAGTGTAAAACGGTGAGCGGTTGCCCACCGGCTTGCGCACCCTCCCACTAGGTGTGTTACATTAGGGGTTCCGATCATCTTGGGAGGTTGGGGCTGCTGTCAGAGTCCTGGCCGTTTGGACCATTCAAAAACATGAGCCACAAAACTGGTAAAAAGTATTCTGCGGCGTTCAACCAAGTTGAGCGCAAGCCCTACGCGCTTGAAGAAGCCGTTCCGCTGGTCAAGAAGATCAAGTTCGCGAAGTTCGACGAAACGGTCGAGTTGCACATGCGGCTGGGGGTCGATCCGAAGCACGCCGACCAGATGGTGCGCGGCACGGTGGTGCTGCCGAACGGGCTGGGGAAGTCGAAAACTGTTCTGGTGATTGCTTCGGGCGACAAACTGCGCGAGGCTACCGAAGCCGGGGCGGACTTCGTCGGCGGCGAAGATATGGTGACGAAGATCCAGTCCGAGAACTGGACGGCGTACGATGCCGTAATCGCCACTCCGGATATGATGCGCAGCGTGGGTAAGCTGGGTAAAGTTCTAGGACCGCGCGGGCTGATGCCGAACCCCAAGACGGGAACGGTCACCACCGATATCGCGAATGCGGTTAAGGAAGTGAAGGCCGGTAAGGTCGAGTTTCGCGTGGACAAGACGGGCGTGATTCACGTCCCGGTGGGCAAGCTCAGTTTCGATGAGCAGAAGCTGGTTGAGAACGCGAACTCGCTGCTGGGCGCGGTGGTGAAAGCCAAGCCGGCGGCGGCGAAGGGCAAATACGTCAGGAGCGTCACTATTTGTTCGACGATGGGGCCGGGCGTTTCGCTCGATACCACGCCTTATAACTTGAAGACGGTTTAGGAATTTTCCATGAAAAACAAGAAGGAAAAACAAAAGGACCTGGACGAGTTGCGTGGGCAACTCGAGGCCAACAAGAACATCTTCCTTGCGGGCTACGAGAAGATGAAGGTGGACCAGGACTTTGAGCTGCGCAAGGCGGTTCGCGGCGCGGGCGGTCATTATAAGGTGATCAAGAACCGCATTGCCGAGAAAGCTGCCGAGGGTTTCGAATCGGGCGGCCTCTTAAAAGAGCTTAAGGGGATGTGCGCAATCGCCTATACTTCGGGCGATCCGGTGGCCTTGGCGAAAGCCCTGACGGTTTATGCGAAGGCCAATCCGGCGTTCGTGTTCAAGGCCGGAATGGTGGAAGGCCGCGTGGTGGATGTCAGCGGCATCAACCAACTGGCGACGTTGCCGTCGAAGGAAGAAGTTTTTGCAAAGCTGCTGTGGGTGATCAATGCTCCGGCGCAGCAACTGGTGACGGCAATGAATGGGGTTGGGCGCAACCTGGCGGTAGTGGTGGATCAGGGCGTCAAAGAAAACAAGTTTCAGGGTTAGGGATTTTCGAAAGGGTTAAGGGAACAACATGGCAGACATCAATGCGATTTCGGAACAGATTCAGGGTTTGACGCTCCTCGAAGCGTCTCAGCTGGTCAAGTTGCTCGAAGAGAAGCTGGGCGTATCGGCAGCGGCTGCGTCGGTGGTGGCGGCTCCGGCGGGCGGCGGCGGTGGGGCAGCGGCTCCGGCTGCGGAAGAGAAGACCGAGTTCACGGTGGTTCTGACGGCGGCGGGCGCGAATAAGATCAACGTCATCAAGGCGGTTCGCGAAGTCACCAGCCTCGGGTTGAAGGAAGCCAAGGATCTGGTCGATGGCGCTCCCAAGCCGATCAAAGAAGGCGTGAACAAAGAAGAAGCCGAAACCATTAAGAAAAAATTCGTCGACGCCGGCGCCACTGTCGAAGTAAAGTAGACAGCGGCGGCGGGGACGGGACGCGGACCCGGTGCTTTGGCGCCGGCGAACGGACCGTCCGCAAAGGCTGTTTGCCACCTCGGACGGCTTTTGCTATGATTGGATTACCGCAAGTGCGCACAGTGGGATGGCTGTGCGCAATTTGAGTTTAGGTAGCCCGTACGGCGAAAAGGTGAATTTGGCGCCCTGCG
>JALYJH010000215.1 GCA_030775415.1 Acidobacteriota bacterium
GAGGTGGTCAAGAAGCTGAGAACGGGGGTGGGGGCGATTCCCCGCGATCAGGTATATGCGCTGCTGGAACTAGTGCATGCCGTGCGCGATAACTTGAAAATCGACCTGCGCGAAGATGCGCCGGAGTATTTCAAGGCGCTGCCGACGGACCACCTGGTAAGCCACTACCCTGCCCCGTATCCAGCGGCAGAGAACGTATACCGGGTGCCTATTTACGTGCGCGAGGGCGAGCCCGACCTTCACGACGCGGTGCTTTCGCGCGCCGCCGAGTTGGCCATGGTCGCTTACGATTCAAACGCGGCGGAGAACCAATTCCTGCAAGGATGGCTGATGCAGGACCGCTTTCTGATGCGCGGCGGCCTGGGCGTCCCTTATGAATTTCTATGGGCGAACCCGTATCAGCCGGGCTTGAGTTATTTTCAAATGCCTTTGGTGTACCATGATGCGCTTTCCGGCCATTTATTCGCGCGCACGAGTTGGGATGAAAACGCAACCTGGGTGGGTTATTTCGATGGGCACCTCCAGTTATTTCGTGACGGCAAAGTAGAAACGCTTAAAGCGGGTGCAGCCACGGAACCGGTACACGTGGGTGATGCCGTCATCTTGAGCGCGCGTGAAAAAGACTCCGCACGCTTCCAGGCGGATGGCGAGGCGGTGTTTGTGCTGAATCTGACGCCGCGGGCGCATTACGATGTGGAGATCGACGATCAGGAACTGCGCGAAGAAGAAACTGATTCCGGGGGTACGCTGGTGATCGCGCTGCCCGAAGGAGTCGCGACGGGTATCAGGGTGAAGCGGCGGGTGGAGTAGTTGAGCCGTTACTGGCGCCTGCTGCGCGGCAACCGCAATTTCCGGCTGCTGTGGTTCGCGCAGATCGTGAGCGAGCTGGGCGACTGGTTCTACTCAGTGGCTATCTTCAGCTTTCTGCTGCAGCTGACGGGAAGCGCGCAATTGGTGGCTTACGCATTCCTCATGCAGGTACTTCCGCAGACTTTGATCGCTCCGGCCGCGGGGGTGATCAACGATCGTCTTAGCCGCAAACAGGTCATGATCTGCGCGGATCTAGCGCGCGCGGCGATTGTGCTTGCCATGCTGCTGGTGCGTTCGCGGGGCACGCTGTGGCTGTTGTTCGCGCTACTGTTTTGCGAGACGGTATGCTGGGGATTTTTCGAGCCGGGCCGCTCCGCTGTCATCCCGAACATTACTTCGCCGGAAGAGATCGCTGCGGCCAACGCGTTGTCGTCGACGACGTGGTCGATCAACTTCGCGATTGGCGCGGCGCTGAGCGGGCTGGCCATGGTCACGCTGGGGCTCGAAACGGTGTTCGTATTGAACTCATTGTCATTTTTAGGATCGGCGTGGCTGATCCGGCGCATGCGCTTCGAGGAACCCCACGCTCAAAACCGTCCGCCGCTGCGGGCTCGCGATTTATTCGACTTTTCTGAAATTGCGGAAGGCGCGCGTTATCTGGCGCGAGATCGCAGATTACTGGCCACGGTGCTGGTAAAAGGCGGCATCGGATTGATGGGCGCCAACTGGGTGATCCTACCGGTGTTGGGCGAGAGAATTTTTCCATTGAAGTTGGGAAGCGCCAGCGCGCAACAGGCAGCGACGCTGGGGATGAGCACGCTGTTCGCTGCGCGCGGACTGGGGGCACTGGCGGGGGCATTCGCCGCGGCGGGGTTTGCCAGGAGCAATCCAGGGCGATTGCGCTGGACTATTCTGATGGGATTCCTGTTGGCGGGCGCGGGCTACGTAGCGTTGGGCACGGTAGCGTCCACGCTGGCGATTGCGGCGCTGACGCTGATGGCGGCGCACTCGGGCGGATCGGCTTGCTGGACTTCGTCGACCACATTGCTGCAGCAGCAGACGGAGGACCGTTTTCGCGGGCGCGTGTTTTCGGCCGAGGCCGCGGGAATGACGCTGGCGCTATCCGCAGCGAGCTTTATCGCTGGGAAAATGGTGGACGCGGGTGTGGATCCACGGACAGTGGCTATCGGCACGGGAGTGGTCACGCTGGTTCCGGCCGCGCTATGGGTGGCGGGCACGAGGCGCCGGGTTTGACCCGCCCCAGTCGACTGCGGTATTCTTAAGAATCGAATGGCAAATACAGTATCTGCGCTGAAACGTGTGCGCGTAACCGAACATCGTACGGCGGTTAACCGTACGCGCAAGACCCGCTTGCGCCATGGCATCCGTGCGATGCGGCGCCTGCTTGAGACTAAGGACGTTAAGGGCGCGACAGAACTCGTCCCCAAGACCTATTCCTTGATTGATCGCGCTGCCAAGTGGGGCATCATCAAGAAGAATACCGCTGCCCGCTACAAAAGCCGGCTGACCATCAGGCTGCGAAAAATCGCGTCCGCGTAAGCGCGCCTGCCCGTCGATTCGTGAGAATTGCAGGGGCGCAGTAATTTTCCGCTACGCCGGAACAGGCAAATAAATTGACACTGTGGGCCACCTTTGTTGTAATAGGTGAGGCCCACCTGTTGCTCCTCAGTAGCTCAATGGTAGAGCATTCGGCTGTTAACCGAAGGGTTGTAGGTTCGAATCCTACCTGAGGAGCCAAAAACATTACTTCGAACTGTCCTTGGCTGTGGGTTAAGGTTTCCCTAAACTCTCCGCATGAAGTTGTCGCGGGACCGAATGTCGCGCGAAACGGGTTCGAGGTCTTTGATCCCCGCAGGTTCGTCGGTGGCGATATTGGAATTTGGTTCATATCGTGGACTTGGTCTAGCAAACACAGAATTAGTTATGCAAGCCAGGTTTTGATTTACCGCCAGATTGGGCGAGGTCGTAGCGATCTAGGTTCATGACCTTGTTCCATGCGGCCACAAAGTGTTTCACGAACCTCTCCTTCGAACCCGCGCAGGCATAGACTTCTGCGAAGGCACGCAGTTCCGAGTGCGATCCGAAGACCAGGTCGACGCGCGTTCCGGTCCACTTGGGGGCCTTCGTCTTGCGGTCGTGGCCTTCGTACAAACCGTCTTTACCAGCCGCCGGTTGCCATTGCGTGCGCATGTCCAGCAGATTCACGAAGAAGTCGTTCGTCAATACTCCGGGCGTTTCAGTGAAGACGCCATGCTTGGAACCGTCTGCAATCGCGCCGAGTACGCGAAGTCCGCCGACCAGCACCGTCATTTCCGGGCCGGTCAGCCGAAGTAACTGCGCGCGGTCCACCAGGGCCTCCTCCGGCTTCATGAATTGAGCCCTGCCGCTGATGTAGTTGCGGAAACCATCGGCCCGTGGCTCTAGAGGAGCGAAAGAGGCGATGTCCGTTTGTTCCTGAGACGCGTCCATGCGTCCCGGTGTAAACGGTACCTTCACGTCCATTCCAGCATCCTTCGCGGCCTTTTCGATTGCGGCGTTTCCGCCCAGGACGATTAAGTCAGCAAGTGAGACCTTCTTACCGAATTCCTTGCGGACGCTCTCGAGCTTGTCGAGGACCTTTGCAAGCTGCTCGGGCTGGTTGACCTCCCAATCTTTCTGGGGAGCCAGGCGGATGCGTGCGCCGTTTGCGCCGCCGCGCTTGTCGGAACCTCGAAATGTCGATGCCGATGCCCAAGCGGTGGAAACCAAATCGGAGACGGAAAGGCCAGAGGCGAGGATCTTTCCCTTCAATGCAGCAGCATCGTTTTCATCGATCAGCGGATGGTCCACCGCGGGGATGGGATCCTGCCAGATCAAAGTCTCCTTCGGCACCCGCGGTCCGAGATAACGCGTGATGGGGCCCATGTCACGGTGCGTGAGCTTGAACCAAGCGCGGGCGAATGCGTCGGCGAACTGATCTGGGTTTTCGTAGAAGCGCCGCGAGACTTTCTCGTATGCCGGATCGAAGCGCAGCGACAGATCGGTAGTCAGCATGGTAGGCATGCGTTTCTTCGTCGCATCGAAGGGGTCCGGTACTGTTGCTTGGCCGTTCTTGGCCCGCCACTGTTTCGCTCCTGCCGGACTGGATGTCAGCTCCCACTCGTTTTCGAACAAGTTCTTGAAGAAAAGATGGCTCCACTTCGTTGGCGTCTGCGTCCAAGTGACTTCCGGACCGCCGGTGATCGCATCGGGTCCGATACCTGTGCCGAACTTGCTTTTCCACCCGAGGCCCTGGTCTTCGAGCGCACCGCTTTCCGGCTCAGGCCCCACCAGTGACGGGTCGCCGGCGCCGTGGGTCTTACCAAAAGTGTGGCCGCCCGCGATCAACGCTACGGTCTCTTCGTCGTTCATGGCCATGCGAAAGAACGTCTCGCGGATATCTTTTGCCGCCGCCAGCGGGTCCGGGTTACCGTTCGGACCTTCCGGGTTGACGTAGATCAGGCCCATTTGAACCGCTCCCAGCGGTTCCGACAGCTGACGCTCACCGCTATAACGTTCATCGCCAAGCCAGGTCCCTTCCGGGCCCCAGTAAAGCTCCTCGGGCTCCCACACGTCAGCGCGTCCCCCGGCAAAACCGAAAGTCTTAAAACCCATCGATTCCAACGCGACGTTGCCCGCGAGTATCATCAAATCGGCCCACGAAATCTTGTCTCCATATTTCTGCTTGATGGGCCACAGCAAGCGGCGCGCCTTGTCGAGGTTCGCATTATCCGGCCAGCTATTCAGCGGGGCGAAGCGTTGCTGCCCTGCGCCAGCGCCGCCGCGGCCATCGGTAATGCGGTAAGTCCCGGCGCTGTGCCAAGCCATGCGGATCATCAACCCGCCATAATGGCCGAAATCGGCTGGCCACCAGTCCTGGGAATTTGTCATCAGGACATTCAGGTCCTTAATCACCGCATCCAGGTCCAGGCTTTGAAATTCCTTGGCATAGTCGAAATCGTCGCCCATGGGGTCGGACAACTTGGAATTCCGGTGAAGAACCGAGATATCCAGCGCGTCCGGCCACCACTCGCGGGTTCGGCGCCCCCGCCCGCTGTGATTCACCGGGCACTGCGCGGCGCCTGCTCCTGCCGGGTCATTGCTAGTGCCAGCCGCAGCTGCCCGTGTTATTTCTTTTTCCATCTGTTTATCCTTTCCTTCGATTCAGCATACTTAATGGAGAGAGCTCCGGACCGCACACTTAGTGCACAACCCCCGAAGAGTAAGTTCATATTCGCGAAGCACCCGCTTACCAAGCGAGGCTGCGGCAGGCCGGGCCACGCTATACCAGTCCAAATCCTCCACGTTGCCGCAGCAATCGCAAATGAAGTGGTGATGCCGCGTGCCGGTAACATCAAATCGGGCAGCACGGCCCTCCATGGCTACTTCACGCACCAAACCAGCCTTTACCAAGTCGCGCAAATTGTTATAAATCGTCGCCCTGGAAGAGCGCGGATCGACGCGATTAACAGCGTCGAATATTTCCGCCGCGGTGGGATGTCCGGCTTGCTTCGTCAAGAACGCCATCACAGCGTAGCGCTGCGGAGTGCTTCGCAGGCCGCTGCCTGCCAAGGAACGTTTGATGGCATCTGGATCCATGAACGAACCGGATTAGATTATATCTAAAATAACAATGAGGCAGAGTGTGGCGGATTCGCGAACGCGACGCCCCCCGTGGAATGAGGATTTCTATGCGAACAGTGATGGACGGCTCAACTCGTCCGTTAACCTTTCGCGACGCCTATCAATGCAGTCTGGGCTACCGCACGCCGAACGAGTTTGCCGAAGTACTGAAATGCTCAGTTAAATAATCGAGGCCGTCACTGCCACCTTAGTGATGGACACGCGTTGTCTTT
>JALYJH010000216.1 GCA_030775415.1 Acidobacteriota bacterium
AACTTGAGCACTTTGACGGTAATCTCATCGCCCGGATGGACGACTTCAGAAGGATGATTCACCCGCCCATGCGACATGTCGCTCACATGCAGCAACCCGTCAATCCCGCCCAGATCCACGAACGCCCCGTATTCCGTGAGGTTTTTGACGATCCCAACCACCACCGCGCCTTCTCCTAAATGTTCGAGAGCCGCGGTCTTACGCGATTGCAGGTTCTCCTCCAGAGCCGTCTTGCGCGAAACCACCACATTCCCGCGCCGCCGGTTGAGCTTGAGAACTTTGACCGGAATGTCCTGCCCCACAAACTGGTCCAGATCGTGAATCGGCCGCACATCCACCTGCGACCCTGGCATGAACGCCGGTACACCCACGTCAACAATCAGCCCGCCCTTAGTGCGCTCCAGCACGCGCCCGGAAACCAGCAGTTGATCCCGCATAGCCTGCTCGAGCGTGTCCCAAATCCGCAGCCTGCTCGCCCGCGAGTAAGAAAGGAGAATGTATCCTTCCTGCGGCGGCCCCGAGCGATCCACCATTACATCGATCGCGTCCCCGGCCTTCACCGCGACACTCCCGTCTGGGAGCCGCAGTTGTTCGATGGGTACCAGCCCTTCAAGCTTGTACCCGAAGTCCACAATAACTTCGTTGGGATGAACTTTTACGACGTGTCCCTGCAGGAGCTCGCCCTCGGATGGAGGGGCCAAATGGCTGTAGTCCTCAATAAGATGCGCGTAATCTTCCTCTCCTGGGAAGTTTACGTCGCCATCCGGTTCGTCTGTGGCGGCCATCGTCGAAATCCTCGACAAATCATTGAAACAGCAAGTACTTCAGAACTATACAGGAGCTTCGAGGGCTTGTCAACTTGGAGCACCCGGCGGTAGTAGATCGGTCTGCGCGTCAATTTTTACATCGACGCGTTGCAATTATTTTAACATGATGCCATCCACAACGTGCTCACGCCTGGCGTGCGCGTTTACTGCTCCTCAAGGTTTCGCACTGATGTGCCCGAACATTTGCTTCCGAACAAACGCAAATAGCCTTCTATCCATAGAAAATAGACTACGGTTTCGTGAATCAATAGCCTAAAAAAGCAGTTGACACCGGAATTTAACGGATATAAGGTCGTAACACGAGTACTACTATGGCTGAATGTGCGTGGTGCAGCGCGCCAACTCAACTCTACGATAACGGTGTGCCTGTCTGCCTGAAATGCTCGGAGGCCCGCGAAGTGAAGCGTAAACCTCCTCAAGTCACCGGTGAGATCCGGAGGGATCTAGTGGGCGAAGTGGTGGAGGCGACAACCAAGCTTAGCCTGGCGAATCAACACTTCTGCGCCATAATGGATCAGTTCCCGGGCGGTTTGCCACACCCCGATGGAGTCCGTCGGATAAAGAACGCATCCAACGAACTAACCGTTGCCCGCAAGCAAATGATGACCGCTCACAAGCGCCTCACTGATTTCATGGAGCGTGGCATCGTGCCCGACGATCTGAAGCGCAGTGGGTGAGGCCAGTTAGACGTCGTTACGTTTCGGATTCCGCTTCTTGATGCTGCACGAAGTTCAGAATGTCGAAATGTTTAATCTCGCGGTCCGGAAAAAAGCTATTCACGGCGTCGGTTTCTTCCGCGAACACCTCGAAAACGGTATGCAGCCGCGTCAGCGCTAGCAATTCAACATTGCGCTTGTTGAGGTTTAGCAGCTTCAACGCCCCGCCGGCATTTTTCACCTGCGTGTAGCTGATAACCAGATTTCCCAAGCCTGTCGAATCGATGTAATCCACATGCTGCAGGTCGAGCACGATCTGCGTTTTACCAGCCTCCACTAACGCTGAGATCTTATCCCGCACCGGCGACACTTCGCCCACCGTGATGCGTCCCTTCAATACCAGAATCTCCACTCCCTCGCGCTCGTGCTCGGCGAACTCCAAAGGCATAAGGTTAGTTTAACTTAAATCGCCGTGGTAGCCGGTTCAGGCGCCGCTTCCGGGGAAACCATGGCCGCTGGCAGGCGAACGATAAAACGGCTGCCCTCGCCCGGCTTGCTCTCGACATGAATGGTGCCGTCGTGCGCCGAAACGATCCAGGCCACGAAGCTCAAGCCCAGTCCCAAGCCTTGCGTGTAGTTGGTTTGAGCGTTGCGCACGCGATAGAAGCGGTCGAAAATATGCGGCAGATTCTCCGCCGGAATTCCCACTCCGTTATCTTCCACTTCAAGGCGAATCCATCCTTCTTCGCCATCCCGCCCTACCCGCACATGCACTTTACCGCCTTTAGGCGTATATTTCACCGCATTCGACAGCAAGTTTGAAATCATGCGCTCTACCTGCGTCCGGTCCGCGCTTGTAACCCATCCGGGTTCGAGCGTCGCCGTCAGGCTGACGCTCTTCTCCTCCGCCGGAATCTGAAATTGATCCACCACATCCGCCACCACCTCGCCCAAATCGAGCGGCGTCTTGAGCAGCGTCAGTTGTCCTGACTCCGCTTGCGATAGCAGCAGCAGCGCGCGCACGATACTCGAAAGCTTCTCCACGTCTTCGAGCGCATTCACCATCGCGTCGCGAAATTGCTCGGGCTTCTCGGCCGTGAACAACGCCACTTCCAGCTGTCCGCGGATGGCCGTCAGAGGCGTCCGCAGCTCGTGCGAAACATCGGTCGAGAACTGCCGCACCTGATCGAAGGATTGGCTCAGCCGCGCCGTCATGCGGTTGAAGCTGTCGATCAAGTTATCCAGCTCGTCATTGGCGTTGCGCCGTGGAATGCTCAATGAGAGATTCGAACCCGTAATCTCCTGCGCCGTGGCGGCCACCAGATTCAGCGGCCGGATCGCGCGGCCCGCCAGCGCCCATCCCAGCAATGCCGTGACAAAAATCATCCCCGGCAAAATAAAAAAGTAACGGCGCATAAAATTCGCCACCGTGCGTTCGTTGCCGTCAATGGCGCGCCCCACCGCGAAAAAATACAGCTTCCCCTTATCGCCTCGTATGGAGCCCGCCTTGATCATATAAGGCACGCCGTCGGAGTCGCGGCGCACGTGAATTTCCGGCTGCGGCAAACGCAGAATGCGAAAAATCTCCTGCGGCGAATCGATGCCGATCGAATCGTACGTTTGCGAATGCTCCAGCACCTTGCCGTTCGAATCGGTCAGCAGGTAAACGTGGCGCAGGCGCTCGACAATATACGCTTCTTCGGGATCCGTCGCGTCCGCGATCCACACCGGCCGCCCGCCTTCGATATGCAGATAGCCCTTGGCCGCGCCCCATTCTTCTTCGAGCGTCGCCCGCGAGTCGTCATCCATTTCGAGCTGCAATGTCTTCTCGAATAGCAACCCAATGGCCACCAGCAGTACCGTGAAAAACAGAACGTAGCTTAGCGTCAGGCGGAAGCGCAGGCCGCGATAGAATTTCGCACCACGCTGCGGAATCCGCACGTCTGCCGCCCGCCGCCGCATCCCTAAATTCCTTTCTCCACCGGGCGTTCCTGTGAATCTAGCATGTAGCCGATGCCGCGCACCGTCGAAATCATTTTGTCCGCCCACTTCTCGTCGATCTTACTGCGCAAGTGGCGAATGTAGACGTCGACGATATTGGTGAGCCCGTCGTAATCCATATCCCAAACATGTTCCACAATCATCGTACGGCTGAGCGGACGGCCGCGGTTGCGCATCAGGTATTCCAGGATGCTGAACTCCTTGGGCGCCAGTTCGATATTCTCCCCCGCGCGCGTCACCTTGCGGCGAATGCAATCGAGTGAAAGATCACCCACCTGCAGCCGTTCCGGCGTTGGTTGTCCCCGTCGCAGCAGCACGCGCACGCGCGCCAATAATTCGACAAACGCGAAAGGCTTCACCAGGTAATCGTCCGCTCCGCCCTCCAGGCCCTTGACGCGATCGTCCACCGCATCGCGCGCGCTCAGAATCAATACCGGAGGGCTGGTCTTGCGCGTGCGAATCTTTTTGAGCACCGCCATGCCGTCCATATCCGGCAATCCCAGGTCTAGAATAATCAGGTCGTATTCGGTCGCATGCACCATTTCCATGGCGGCGGCGCCATCGTTGGCCACGTCCACCGCGTAGCCGCCGCTCTCGAGGCCGCGCGACAAAAAGTCGGCAATACGTTTTTCGTCCTCGACGACCAGTATTCTCATGCTTTGAGTTTACCTCGGCGTAACCCGCTTGTTAACAGCGCTCTGCTATACTTCTACCGCAGGTTAAACCGGAGCCCCGCATGTCCATTGTGCAGAGCGTGAGTGCCCTGACGGCAGCTTCCAGCGCCGCCCTTCGCCTCCTGCCGCACGGCGGTTAATCCACAATAAAGAATTTCCATGACGAACCTGAAACCCGTGGACGTCGCCATCATCGGCGGAGGCTGGAGCGGCCTCGCCATGGCCAAAGAGTTAACGACCCGCAGCGCGCAAAGCGTTCTGGTGCTGGAACGCGGCATCCCGCGCAAAACGCCCGACTATGCGCTGGATATGGATGAGCTCGATTACGCCGTCCGCCTGCGCATGATGCAGAACATCGCCGATGAAACCATCACGCACCGCCACGCGCCCGGCGGCACCGCCGCTCCCGTCCGCCAGTATGGCTCATTCCTGCCCGGCTCCGGCGTTGGCGGCGCTGGCGAACATTGGAACGGCGCGGCGTGGCGTTTTCTTCCAGACGTGTTCACCCTGCGCTCCCACTTAACCGAAAAGCATGGGGCAGGCAAGTTGCCTGCCGACCTATCCGTTCAGGATTGGGGCGTCACGTACGATCAACTGGAGCCGCATTATTGGTACGGCGAGCAGATGCTCGGCGTCAGCGGCAAAGCTGGTAACCTGCGCGGCAAAATCATGGAAGGCGGAAATCCGTTTGAAGGGCCGCGGCAGAATGAGTATCCCACCCCACCGCTGAAGGACGCGTATTATTCAACCCTATTCGCCGAAGCCACGAAGAAGCTTGGCTATCATCCGCATACGCAGCCCGCCTGCAATCTAAGTCAGACGTACAAAAATCCTGATGGCGTGACCCGGCCCGCCTGCGCGTATTGCGGCTACTGCGAGCGCTTCGGCTGCATGATCGGAGCGAAAGCGCAGCCGTCGAATACTTTGCTGCCGGTGCTCGCGCAGCGCAAGAATTTTGAGTTGCGAACCGGCGCCTGGGTGCGGCGCATCATACATAAGGATGGCCAGGCCACCGGCGTTCAGTACGTCGGCCCCAACGGCGAGGAATTCTTTCAGCCCGCGGGCATCGTCGTCCTCGCCACCTTCACCCTGAACAACACGCGGCTTCTGTATTTGTCGAAGATCGGCACGCCTTACAATTTCTCCACCGGCAAAGGCACGCTGGGGCGCAACCTTACCCATCAGGCCGAAGGCACCACACGCCTGTATTTCGACAAGCCCCTGAATTCCTTCATGGGCACGGGCTCCCTCAGCATGCGGATATCCGACTTCGACGGCGATCACGGGCTGACCGGATCGGAAGGCCTGCTGCGCATGGGCATGATCTGCGCCAATGCCTTTGGCAACCGCCCCATCCAGAGTTTTGAGGCGGCTCCGCGCGGTGCTTCACAGAGCAATTGGGGCTCGGAGTGGAAGGCCGCGAACCTAAAGGTGCGCGACCGCAACGCCGGCATCAGCCTTTCGGGCGAGCACCTTTCCTACCGCCATAATTTTTTCGACCTGGACCCGGCTTATACCGACAAG
>JALYJH010000217.1 GCA_030775415.1 Acidobacteriota bacterium
CAGGAAGACTGCATGGCTAAAGTCGTCGATAGGAGTGTGAATAAGGTAAGTTTCGCGGAACTGCGGACCGCTATGTTTGCTCATTTCATTAAATGTCGGAATCAGCAGTCTAACGGTCGCCGGCATAAATAAGATAGAGGCATTCATTTCGCCAGTGAAAACCTTCATCCGGCGCACGATTCCATAGTCGGTTTCTTCGTATTGTTCTGACTTCAACATGGAATCGTAAAATTCATGACGACCCGCTCCTGCGGATGGTCCATGAATCTCACCCGTTTTATGGGTCCATGCTGCATGGAAGATGTCCCAGTCATTTTCCCAGCTCTGGAAGTAATTGCAAGGGAAGTGCTGACGGAACGTCTCAACGATGCCCTCGCTTGTGAACCCTGGATATGGAGGAAAATGTGGTTCGGAGCCATCACCTATGAACACGTAGACGAGCCCCAGATATTCGCGCGTAGGATAGGCCCTAATCTTAATATTTCCGCTGGAGCCGTCCGCTGGCCGCTCAATGCATTTGCCGTCGGCACCAAATTTCCAGCCATGGTACAGACAGCGGATACTATCTCCTTCCACATACCCTACGGAGAGCTGAGTCTGTCGATGTGGACAGCTAAACTCCGTAAGATGAAATTCTCCCGTTTCCCCTCGGTAGAGAGTAAACTTCTCGGAAAGAAGCTTGACCACGATTGCCCTTCCCGGCTGCAAATCAGCGACACGGGACACAGGATACCAAAATCGCCGAAGATATTTCCCATTCAGAGTGTCGGGCTTTGTCTGCCACATCATTCCGACATAATCCTGGTCAGCCGGTCCATCAACGCGAACTGCTGGTGAAGCTGCCATTGCTCTATCCTTCTAATTACTGGATGTGGAAAAAGGGAGCGACGCGAACATATTGAGTTCAAGATTTTCATCTCGGAACCGTTGTGGTTCGACGACTGCTCGTCTCAGGAACAACGCGACCTCGCTTTGCACAGGCGCTAGAAGACTTGGCAGGGCGGCGAATTCGTGGGTCTGACCGTGAAGAACATGCAGATCGGCCGGCACGCCAGTATCGAGCAGCAAATCGAAGAACTCGAGGGTCGACTTGACCGGAACGAGTGGATCATCGCTGCCATGTAACAAGAATACTGGCGGAAAAGCTGATGTAACGTTGGCAGAGGGGTTCGCGGCAGAGATTTCCGCTTCTGTTGCATCTCGCCCGAGCAGGGTTTCAGCAGGGCTTGGAAAACCGGGAGGTCCGTGAGCCAATAAATTTGTGGGCGCAAACAACGATATAACCGCAGCGACCGAGTCGAGTGAATCTCGCGGTGTCCCTGCAGCCAGCAGGGCCAATTGCCCACCAGCAGAAAACCCTTGAATAGCAATCTTTTGTGGATCGATCCCGAGAGTCTCGGCCTGAGCTCGAACCCAGCGCACGACGTCCCTGATGTCTTCGATTTGCGCGGGCCACGGCGCTTCCCCCAGCAGCCGATATTCTGCTGCTATTGCGACGAATCCGAGTCGCACCAGCATAGCCGCATACGGCGCCATGTCTTTTCGACTGCCGTTCCTCCACCCGCCGCCGTGTATCAAAATGACAACCGTCGACGTTGAGTGTTCGCTCGGTCTATATACATCCAGCATTAGCGGCCGACGTCCCAAACCCGGAACCTCACTAAGAGTGGGAGCGAACATCTTATTGTCCGATCTTTGCGGTTAATCTCAGACCGAAAACCCTGGGCGGTGCGTACAGTGCGACAGTGATCGGCAGGAGCGGGTTGTAATAGCCAGTCTGCTTCACGGCATTATTCTCTATGTTGTCGATAAATAATCCTGCGCTCATTCGTTCGCCGGGAGTTTCATATGTCAGCGACGCCGATGTTCGAGTTGTGTTGCCTTCACTTAGCAACTGGGTGAAATCGAATGTCAGATAACGCTTCGATTCAAACGCGGTGCGTACGTTGGCAATAATAGAGCCTCCGCTCGAAAGTGGAATGGTCTGCGTCAATCCCAAATTTATCCGCCACTTCGGCGCTTGAGGCAATCTCAAACCGCTACAGTCAAGACTGTAAGTAACAGGTCCCGTCTGCGTGAATGGGCAAGAGGTTCTATTGGCTACATCACTAGGACCAGAGAAGTTAGCTAAAACGTAAGTGAATTTGTTGTATCTAGCATCGTTGTACTGGACCTGAGCTGAAATTAAGGTGTTTTTTACGGGCCTTAGTAAAGCCTCGACCTCAATGCCCTTTATGGTTGATTGACCCACGTTTACGGTGGGAAATATCACGCTATTATCTGGGCGAACCGCCAGGAAGGAAACCTGCTGATCGCGATATTTCCAGTAAAATGCTTCAATGTTGAGCTGGAGACGGTTGTCGAAGAACCGATTCTTCAGCCCAATCGTATAGGCCGTTAGAAACTCCGGACGATATGTATTTGGTGCAACCGCTCCATAAAATCCTCCTGCTTTAAACGCCGTCGACGCGTTGGCATAAAGCAGGCTTCGCGAACCGACGTCCCACTCGGCACCGGCCTTCCAGCTCGTGTTGTTGAATGACGTGTCACCCTTAATAGCTGTCGGTGGAATCGAGCCCGGTCCCTGAAAGGGAAACGCTTGCGCCGGTACAAAAATTGGTGGATTTCCGGGAATGACGAACGGAGGCGTGACACGAGTGTATAAAAGTGTGTCCTGGCTTTTCTGTTCGTGCGTGAAACGCAAGCCCCCGGTAAGTCGCAGGTGGTTCGTGACAGAAAATGTCAGCTGGCCGAAGGCAGCGGCCGAACTGTTATGAAGTGTCTGAATTGTGCGCAGTGCGTTAATTACTTGATTGTAATATTGGTCTCCAAAAATCTTTTCCCTGAAGAGATATCCTCCAACAACATAGCTTAAGCGGCTAACGCTATCGGAGCCGAGGCGGACCTCAAGCGATTTTTGGTTGCTATCTCCTTCAACGTGTTGGAGAAAAGAAGAAAATGTCTCGGAGAAGTTTTGCTTATTGCGACGATAGGCAGGGATTATCGTTAGATTGCCAATCCCTGTTTTCCACTCGAGCGTTGCGTGGACGCCGTAGTAATAATTATTTTCGAAATCGGAAAACCGCTCGTTAGTGAGCGGCGAGATGCCGACCTCCGGCAAGCCGAAGGCGGCGTAGGTAGCGATCGCATTGGGAGAGTGAAGGCCGTCCCACTCCGAACCGTTTTGCGCTGGTGATACGATGTGGGCGCCTGGGCCTGTCCCGCCGCGATGAAAGTAATCAGCTGACAGGACGATGTTTAGCGTTGGAGTGGGGTCCAGTCGCAATTGAAGCCTCGCCGCTTGCGAGCGATCGTCGCCAGTTCCGTCGTTGTAGTATGCGCCCCGCGAATTAACCTGAAATGAGGCCCTGAGGGCCGCTTTCCCTTCAACCAACGGAATGTTCACGGATCCGGTAGTGCGAATGAGGTCGTAGTTTCCTACGTCAATTGCCAGTTCCAGTTCTCTTTTATACGATGGTTTATTGGGGATGACATTAATCGCTCCCCCCGTTGCGTTGCGGCCGTAAAGCGTTCCCTGCGGGCCCTTCAGAACTTCAACGCGCGCAAGATCATAAAATAGGCCATTCACGCCGGTTGGACTGGAGATGTAGACACCGTCGAAGTTGAATGCGACCGCATTTTCAGCGAAGGTGTTCTGTCCGGCGTTTCCCACCCCCCGAAGATAAACCTGCGAAAATGTCGTTCCTCCGGATGTGATGCTAAGCGCGGGTACAGACGCAGTGAGGTCTTCAGCGCGTACAATCCAAGATCGGGCAACATCATCGCCGTTGATAGCAGTGATAGCCACGGCTGCCCGCTGGAGATTTTCGTTCCGGCGCTGCGCCGTCACGATGATGTCCGCAATGCCATTATCGCCCCGCGCCGCGGTCGGAGGCGGGGTTCCTTCCGAGGCGCTAGGGGGAGCGACTTGCGAATAGGCGGGACTTCCCATCAGAAAGATACTGGCTGCGCCTGAAAGAAATATGGTTCTGTTCGTTTTCATGGTCGATCCGCCCCTTTGCTTCGTGTTCTTTTCCTGCGATCTTCGCCGCCACATGATCTTCCCGGGACACGTATGTGATACCGACGTCCGTGTCAATTCTAACTTCGGTTTCTATTAGAAGGCGCCGCCTGGTCGCGACTATACTCCGCAATCGCCTCTCGTTGCGCGATGTCCAAGGCACGATCCCGGCGCAGTTGCCTGGTCATCAGTTGGAGCTCAATTGTCGGCATGGCCCGTGGCGTAGTTTCGAGGCCTTTGAATATGCGACCAGCGACTGGCTCCGTTGATTCAACGACCGCCGGCTGCTCGAACCCATTGGCAACAACTCGCCCGATGAAGCCGAGAGGCGCTATTATGCGCCGATAGAACAATCGGCTATGGCCGCGTGACTCAAACCAGGCAGCCTCGGCAAAATCGTCGCGTTCACTCCCAGCGGTTGTTTGCTACGATATAAACGTTGGTTGGTAGGCGGGGCTAAAATGACACGGGCGATGATGGCAGGTATGAAGCGACAGTCAAAAAGCGAGAAGACCCGGAGTGAAATTATGGCCGCCGCCGTAAGGGTTTTTACGCGAGAAGGTTATGCCAACACGGACGTGAGCATGATCATCGCTGAGGCCGTTAAGGGTAGAGGTACTTTCTACCTCTATTTTAAAGATAAGGCTGAAATACTAAGAGATCTTTTAAAGCAGTTTCACATAGATCTAGCGGATGGGGGAATAATCGGTCCGGAACATGATCCGGAACAAATGCCAGTTATATTGTCTATACTCTGGGAAACATATCGCAAGCATTCCGGCACTTTTCGGGCTTTGTTCCAGGCTGCGGCAGTCGATCCGGATTTCGCCGTCATATACGCCAGTATCCGCGAGTTGGCCCGGAGGGATTTCCGGTCGATGATTAAACGGTCGCCCTCAGCGATCTTCAAGCAACCGCAGGAAATTCATTTGGGAGCGGCCGCACTGGAGGCCATGGTAAACACCTCGATGTACGACTGGCTAGCAACGAATGCAGATCACCAGATCACCAAATCTGATCAGGACGCGGCATTCCACGTCGTGATTCGCATCATGACCTCAATCATAAACCCGCCGGATTGCTTCTGAGCAGACGGGTGGTTAGTCCGGACATGTACAGGATTGCGTCAAGCATGAACGGTCCGCTTGGGATGTTCGGATTTTACAGGAGTGTTTATATTCCGTGAGTGCCCAGCTGCCCCTTTCCTGGGCTGAACCGCTCTAGGTCACCGACTCCTTATGCCGCAACCAGATCCTGATGGAAGCGAGTTGGACTGAGGCGAGGAAATTGTCGTCGCGTTTGTCATAGCGGGTGGCGACGGCGCGGAAGTGTTTGAGTTTGCTGAAGAAGCGCTCAACGAGGTTGCGATAGCGATAGAGGAACGGGCTGAAGGCCGGGATGCGTACCCGGTTGGGCATGGGTTTGACGCAAGCCCATGCCCCGCGTTCGGCGAGGCTCGCGCGCATGGCGTCGCTGTCGTAGGCCCGGTCACCAAGCAGGATGCAGCCTTCGCCGAGACCGTCGAGCATGTCGGCGGCCGATCGTCCGTCGTGAACTTGCCCTTCGGTCAGTTTGGGCCGAACGCCAGGTTGGTCGTGACGATGACCGAGATCTGCTCGTAGAGTTTACTGACGAGGTGGAACAGGAGCTGGCCGCCG
>JALYJH010000218.1 GCA_030775415.1 Acidobacteriota bacterium
ACCACGAAGCGACCACGCTGCCGCGCCGCCAGACTTCGGCGATGTCCGGCAGGTTCAGCTCGTATTGATAGTGCTCGGGATTGCGCAGAGGGGTGGTCTCGGCGTCAACGGCGCGCGTGTGCAGGCCGGCATTGGCGTGGCGCAGAATGTTCAGGCCTTCTGCATACGCGGCCATTAAGCCATACTCGATGCCGTTGTGGACCATCTTAACGAAATGTCCGGCGCCGACCGGTCCGCAATGTAGATAACCTTCTTCGGCGGTGTTAGGTTTGTCGGTACGTCCGGGAGTGCGATCGATGGTTCCCCGTCCCGGCGCCAGTGTTTTGAAAATCGGATCGAGGCGCGTGACGATTTCGGTTTCGCCGCCGATCATTTGACAGTAGCCGCGATCGAGGCCCCATACGCCGCCGCTGGTGCCCACGTCGACGTAGTGGATGCCTTTGGCGGCAAGTTCCTGGCCGCGGCGGATGTCGTCAATGTAATAAGAATTGCCGCCGTCGATCAGCGTGTCACCGGGTGCGAGACGCGGCGTGAGCTGCGCGATCATGCTATCAACCGCGGCAGCCGGAACCATCATCCAGACGGCGCGGGGCGCCGTGAGCTTGGCGATGAAATCGTCGAGTGAAGAAGCGCCGGTGGCTCCCTCGTCCGATAATTTTTTTACATTCGCGGGATCCAGATCAAACACTACGCACGATTGGCCGCTCTTTTCGAGGCGGCGGACCATGTTGGCTCCCATGCGGCCGAGGCCAATCATTCCTATTTGCATACGACTCCAATTTGCATACGACTCCGATTACGTCAAACCTTCATGTTATCGCGGGAGTGGCGGGGCAAAATAAAACCCCCGGACTGCTTGCGCAGCCCAGGGGTCCTCCGACGGACTTAAAGATGTCCCGTTACTACTTTTTGAGGTTGTCTCCGAAGATGAAGCCAACTTCGGCCACCACCCGGAACTGATTCTTGTCCAGCCCGGCAGGGCCGAAGACGTCACCCTTGACGTAGTCGCCGGCGTGCACCCAGGCGATATCTCCGCGCAGGAAGAAGCCGCCCTGCTGGAACGTTGGCGTTACCGTGAAGGATGTGGCCGAGCTACCCGGACCATACAAGAGATTGAGGGAATTCTGCGCGACGCTTCCCGAGCTCGTGATATATTCCCAACGCACGGGGAGCGAGAAGCCATGCTTAAAGGCATAGCTTGCGAGGATTGCGCCACCTTTGGTCTTGGCTCCGCTCGGGATACCGATTTTCGCGTTGCTAGGAATATCGGTGAATTGGACGTAGGGTTGAACGATCCACGGGCCCTTCGTGAAGGTATAGATTACGTTGTAAATGCTGCCGTTGTTCTGCACCGGCGTAACAAGCGTAGTACGTGATGTTTGGCTTAGATTTCCACCCGCCACGAAAGACAAGGCGTTGGGCCCGCTGACATAGGCCAGCGAACCGCTCAGCCAGGAGTAGCGATTGGAATAAAAACCATCGTTCAAGCTCAGCGAGGCGGTGAGTTTGCCCATGGTCTGATTCACCTGGATGCCGCGGCTGATGGCCGGTTCCTGATTCCACAACAGGCCGCGTTCCACGTTCATATTCTCGAAGCTGAAGGTGTACTCAGCTCCGATCAGCGTGGGCAGCGATCCAACTTGGACTGAGGTGTTCTTACCGGCCTGCAGCTTTATGTAGGCAAGTGGCAGCGGGCCCCACAGGTAGTTAATGGTGTCTTTCGTGCTGAGAAAGGATGCACCCAAATCCGGAATGTTATAGGCACCTGCCTGAAAGTAGAACTGGAACCAGCCATCGGCTTTTTGAATAAAAACCTGGCCGTTGCTGAGATCGAGTTGCTTGGTGGCGTCCCCGGGAATGTGATTATTCTGAAGCATTCCCATGCCGCTCAGGATACCGTTCGCTGAGATCTTGCCGAACGGGCCCGCATCGAAGACCGCCGGAGGAAGATTCGACAGCGGACCAGTGATGGCAGGCGTGGGAAGCGGTGCCGGAGCTGCCGGCGCTGCTGGGGCTGCGGGAGCCGCTGAGGCGGGTGCAGGTTGATCCTGCGCAAATGCCAAGGACGCGATAGCCAACAGACAACTGCCAGCGAATAGTCTTGTGTTCTTCAAGTGAAACCTCCCAAAATTTAAGCTGAGTTAGGGGAACAAGCAGCGAGGCTTGCGTCCAACCGAAAAGCGAATAATCCGATTGTAATGGCGGGCTGAGGGCTTGGCTAATAGATAATTTGGATGGACCTTATAGGCCCTAACCCGGCGTGGATCATTAAGATACATAAAGATACATATCAATTATTTGGATTGACTCCATACAGAGTTTTTCATGGCCCAGCAAAGGGTTGCGTGCTACTGATTGAGTAGGATAGATGATGGCTAGCGTGGAAATCAGTCGCAGCATGGAGAAACTACAGACCAGCCCGGCATGGAGTGAGATTCGCGCCGATTTTTATGGCACGGGCGATGCCGCTGCGGTACAAGCGCGGCTTACCGGCGTGATCGATGAAATGTCGCTTGAGGCGTTCGATTCGACGCTGCGGCCCGCTTTCGGGAACGGCATCGCAATGCTGGCGGTGGGGGGCTATGGACGCCGCGAGTTGTTTCCGTTCTCCGATATCGACATCATGATCCTGCTGGATAATGAAGCGCTGGCGGGGGCAATCAAGGAACCGCTTTCTGAATTCATGCGCCTGCTATGGGACGCGGGGCTGCGGCTCAGCCATTCGGTGCGCACGGTAAACGATTGCGCGGAAGTGCACGACGGTAATCCGGAGCTGAACGTGAGCCTGCTCGACCGGCGTTTTCTAGGCGGCGATGAACAGGTGAGCATGCGGCTCGAAACCCGCCTGCCGTTGTTTCTCACCAAGCAGGGGCATCGGGTGGCACGGCATCTGTGCCAGTTGACGCGCTCGCGCCACGGCAAGTTTCAGGACACGCTGTTCCATCTGGAGCCGGACGTGAAGGAGACGCCCGGCGGATTGCGCGATCTGAACTTCATTCATTGGATTTCGGGGCTGCGTCCGGAACTGCGTCCGGAGACATCGCTCCAGGAGGCCACGGGATTTCTTTCCTCACTGCGCTGCTTCCTGCATTTTGAAGCCGGGCGCGACCGCAATGTGTTGAATTTCGAAACCCAGGAAATGATCGTCCAGCAGCCATTTTCCACGGTAAAGACGCCGACGGAGTGGATGCGCGAATACTTTAACCACGCCCGCATGGTGTTCCGCGAGACGCAGCGCACGCTCGACGCTTACGAAAAGACCGACAGCTCGCTGTTCAGCACTTTCCGCGATTTACGGACTCGGGTCTCGAACTCGGAATTCACGGTATTGCGCGAGCGCGTATTTCTGCGCAACCCGGCGCGCCTGCCCGGTGACCCGGAAATGGTGCTGCGCCTGCTCGAATTCGTGGCGCGGCATGGAGTGCCCCTGGCGGCGGAAACGGAACGGCGGCTGGAGGCAGTGCGACAGCCCTTCCGGAACTGGTGTGAGACTCCGCAGCCGCGCTGGCGACCGCTGAAAACGATTCTGGCGCTGCCGCATGCGGCCATGGCTTTGCGGGTTCTGCAAAACACCGGCTTAATGCAAGTGCTCTTCCCCGAATGGGAAAGCGTGGTGAGCCTGGTGGTGCGCGATTTCTACCATCGCTACACGGTCGACGAACATACGCTGGTATGCATTGAGCGGCTGGAGGCGCTGCGCGCCACGCAGGATCCGGCGGCGCGGCATTTCGCGGGACTGCTGTCAGAAATTGACGATCCCGCGGTGCTGCTATTCGCGCTGCTCTATCACGACGTGGGCAAGGGCGCTTTCACGGGCCACCATTCGGAGGTGTCGTTCGAGTGGGCGCTGGCGGCCATGAAGCGCCTGCAGGCTCCCCAGGAGGACCAGGACACGGTGGGATTCCTGGTGCTGCATCACCTGGCGCTGTCGGAGGTGATGACGGGGCGCGATTTAAGCGATCCGACGACGGCGCGCGCGCTGGCGGACCGCGTGGGGACGATCGAACGCCTGAAGATGCTGGCGGTGCTTACTTACGCCGACATCTCCGGGGTCAACCCCGGCGCGATGACTCCGTGGCGGCTGGAGCAACTGTGGCGCGTGTATCGCGTGGCGCAGCATGAGCTCACGCGCGAACTGGAGACGGACCGCATTCAGGAGGTCCCGGAGAACCTGGCGGCGCGGGCGGATTTCCTGAAGGGCTTTCCCGTGCGTTATTTGCGGACGCATTCGGCGGCAGAGATCCTGAGCCATGTAAAGCTGTACGAACTGAGCCGGCCGACAGGCGTCGCGGTGAGCCTCGAACACACGGAAGGCGCCTGGCGTGCCACCATTGTCGCGCGCGACATGCCGTTTCTTTTTGCGTCGCTGGCCGGCGCGTTTTCCAGTTTCGGCCTGGACATTCTGAAAGCAGAAGCGTTTTCCAATGCCCGCGGGCTGATTCTGGACACTTTTGTTTTTGGCGACCCGCGGCGTACGCTGGAATTGAATCCATCGGAGAGCGATCGTCTGCTGGATTTGATCCGCAAAGTCGCAACGGGCAAAACCGATGTCAGGATGCTGCTGAAGAACCGGCCGCAGCCCGACTCGAAGCGCACCGTGCTGCCTCCTAGCGTGGAGTTCGACTCGGAAGCGTGCGCCACGGCCACTTTAGTCGAGATCACGGCCGAAGACCGGCCGGGGCTACTGTACAGCCTGGCGACGGCGTTCTCCTCGGCTGCATGCAATATCGATGTGGTGCTGATCGACACAAAGGGGAATCGTGCCATTGATGTTTTCTACGTGGCGCAGCAGGGTGGCAAGCTTTCGCCTGAAACCCAGTCCACGTTGAAGCAGCGCCTGTTGGCGGCCTGCTAGGCACTGTCCCCGGTGGCGCTGTTATACTGGCCGAATATGGAACGACTGAGGCGAGGTGCAATCACATTGGTCGCTGGCTGCGTGCTCGGCGCGGGCTGGTTAAACGGCCAGGCGACAGCCGATGTGAAAGTGCCTTTAGCGGAAGAAGTCTTCAAGAACATTCAGGTGCTCAAGGGAATTCCAGTGGACGAATTCATGAGTACGATGGGGGTTTTCTCGGCGGCTCTGGGCATGTCCTGCGAGAATTGCCACGCGGCCGATGATCGCGATTGGGCGAACTACGCGGGCGATAATACACCGGCGAAACGCACGGCGCGCGGCATGGTGATGATGATGACCGCGATCAACAAGAATTACTTCGCGGGGCGGCAGGTGGTGACGTGCTACTCCTGCCATCGCGGCGGCGATCGTCCCAAAACGACTCCCAACCTGGACACGATTTACGGACATCCGCCTGAAGAGGAAGAGGACGACATTGTCGCGCAGGACCCTAAGGCGCCCACGGCTGAGCAGATTCTGGACAAATACCTTCAGGCGCGCGGTGGGGCGGAACGCCTGGCCGGGCTGACCAGTTATATCGCCAAGGGAACCAGCGCCGGCTACGGGCCCGAGAGCGAGCCACGCGCGCTGGAAATTTACGCTAAGGCTCCGGCGCAGCGCGCAACGGTCATTCATACGCGTAGTGGAGACAACATCATTACCGTCGATGGAAGCATGGCCTGGCATGCGGAACCGCTGCGGCCGGTGACGGTATATCCGCTCACGGGCGGCGAGCTGGCGGGCGCCAAACTGGACGCAGAAATCGCATTCCCCGCGCAGA
>JALYJH010000219.1 GCA_030775415.1 Acidobacteriota bacterium
GCCTGGTTGGCGATCCCAATCGCTTGCGGCAAATTCTGGTCAACTTGATTGGAAACGCTTTGAAATTCACGCCGCAAGGCTCGGTCACCTTGCGTGTCGAGAGGGAGCCTGCAAAAGCTGGGGAAGACGCATTGACATGGTTGTGTTTTAACGTGGTCGATACGGGGATCGGGATCGCCGCCGATAAAATCGAAATGATTTTCGAACGCTTCACGCAAGCCGACTCGTCCACCACTCGCAAGTACGGCGGAACGGGTCTGGGTTTAGCCATCAGCAAAGGTTTGGTGGAGTTGATGGGGGGACGGTTGGGTTGCAGCAGCGAATTAGGAAAGGGCAGCACTTTCTTCCTTTCCGTCCCCCTTGAGGAACGCCAAAACGGCACGGCGCCGCCAGCGGACCAACTGGCCACCATCGAGAAACCCGTGGCGGAATCCACGGGCCATCATCGAATCCTGCTTGCTGAAGATTCTGAATACAACATCCTGTTGGTCCAGGCCTATCTTAAGAACTCGGGATTTGAATTGGATGTTGTCGAGAATGGCAAGATCGCGGTAGAGAGAGTAATGGCTACACGTCCCGATCTGGTGCTCATGGATTTACAAATGCCGATTATGGACGGGCTTGAAGCAACTCGTGCGATTCGCTCCTGGGAAAACACAACGGGGGCACGGCCGACACCCATTCTGGCACTGACGGCGCATGCTTCCGGACAAGGGGTGGGCATCAGTCTAGAGGCCGGTTGCAACGAACATCTTACGAAACCGATCAAAAGGGTGACGCTGCTAGAGGCCATCTCCCGTCATGTTTATGGCAAAGTCCGAGTCACTCCGCCGGAAGCGGCATGATTGCCCTAGGAAGGGAGTAAAAGCACGGAAGAAACCGCCGCTGCTTTTGGTGCGTCCACCTGATGACGTGAGGAATTGCGGGCTATTCTTATTTTCGGCGGCTCTGATGTGCTTGGCCCAGACTCAGCAGCCCAGTCCCGTGGCGCCGCCGGCTGACCGGAAGACGGTCTTTCAGCGCGCGGTCGACCTGTACGAAGCGAAGAGGTATCCGATTGCGTTGCTGGCGTTCCAAGAAGCGGCTGCCGCCGGCGTGGCGGAGGCGTCTGCATATTTGGGAGTGATGTATAGCGAAGGCCAGGGCACATCCATAGACTACGAGCAAGCGATCACCTGGCTGCGCAAAGCGTCTGCCGCCGGTGATAGCCAGGCCATGTGTAACATCGGCATTTTGTACTACAGGGGTAACGGGGTGCCGCAACGCTACGATCTTGCCATGCGCTGGTTTCACGATGCTGCGTCCGCTGGCAATACCCAAGCCATGTTCAACATTGGGGCGATGTATCGCGACGGCGTCGGGGAGACGATGGACTTCGGTGAAGCGAAGACCTGGTTTGTTAAGGCGGCAGCTAACTTTAATGACAAGGCCATGAACAGCATCGGCACCCTGTATCGTAACGGGCAGAGCGTTGCTGTTGATTACGTGGAGGCCGCAGTGTGGTACCGGCGGGCCGCGGATTTAGGTAATCGAGCGGCCATGTACAATCTCGGGACTATGTATGAGCAGGGTCTTGGCGTGCTGAAGGACCCCGATGAGGCGCGTAAGTGGTTTGCCAAGGCATCCCTCAGCGGCCTGGGCGACCCCATTCAATAGGCTCTTCGGCGATGCGTGGTCTAAACGCGCTCTCTCTAGTTCTTGCGCGGAATCAGCCTTAATGCGGCCAGACCAAGGATTGCCACGCCGACTACTCCGAAGGTGGCGGGCTCTGGGACCGAACTAACCGTCCCCAACTCCACGTCGGCGTTGTCCAAGCCAATGTACTCCCCGCCCGCCGTAGAATGGCCAGTAATGGTCAAGGCTGTTGTGGTGGAGGTCGCCGTGAAGTTAAAGGTCTCATGGTTCCACACGGCCGGGTTTGGCGTTCCTGATCCAGATGTGAAAGTGGCGGAGGTGCCTCCCGCGCTTACGGTGACACTGACCGGGCCAGCGAAAAAGCCAGAGTTGCCGCCGTAGCCAAGATCAAACGTTAAAACGTAATTCGTGCCAACGGTAGTGGCGAAACTCTGCGTAACGCCGCCGTAGGTTCCTGAATCAAAATACCCCGTGAGGTCGAGGAAGAACGAACCGTCCGACGCCGGGATGTTCCAAGGATTTCCGTTTTCTATCCAGGCCGTAACCGTGCCATTCGTCGTCGTCCACCCGGGGATCGCCGAGGAACCCGAGGCCAGTGACATCGTGTGATTGCCATCATTAACAAAAGTGCCCCCGGTGTTCTCGAAACTTCCGTTTATAAGGAGACTGGAGGCCTGCGCATCACTCACCCAAGCCAGGAAACATCCAGCCAATAATAATCTGCAAAAACTACTCTTCATATGACCCTTCTCCTTCCGCACCGCCTCTCATTTTTAACTTCAGGGAAAAATTATACACCTCAAATGAACCCGGAGGTACCTGTAACTTACTCTTAAAAGTACTAACGGTTCTAAATAGGATAAGCGCTGTCCCGTTGTACACGGACCCGCGCTATTGATTCGTGGGCGGAATCGCAGTCCCCCTAGGAGGAGACCTTTCACTGGACAAGCAGCAAAGACAGCAGCCGAAGATGTGCGGAGCAGGGACGCGAACAGGCAACCGCTCCAATAAAGAAAAACTCAAAAATTCCTTAGGTAAGCCGTTCATTACAGATTTGGCTAGCCGCCAAGCTTACGGCTTCCACAACTTCGAAAACTACAGACTTCGCGTCAAGGTATTATGTGAATAATCTGTTCGGTTAAGAACGCAGGAAGTGTGGTCGGGGCGCAGAGATTTGAACTCTGGACCTCCTGGTCCCGAACCAGGCGCTCTACCAGGCTGAGCCACGCCCCGAAAGACTTCTAATTATAGCATTGCGGTTCCGCATGTTCTCATAGAGGCTTATGAACGAAAACATGCACGCTCCATTCACCCTCGAAGGGAAAGCCGCGCTGGTCACAGGATCGGGGCGCGGGATTGGCCGTGCCGTCGCTCAGAAACTCGCGGCGTGCGGCGCGTCAGTCATGCTGACCGACATCGATGAAGGGCCATTGCGGGAGGCGGCCGCCCAAACGGGCTGGCGCGCGCGGTGGCTGGCCGGGGACCTCACGGCTCCCGACTTCCCCCGGGAGCTAGTCGACGCTACCACCGCTGCCTTCGGGTCCCTCGACATCATCGTAAACAATGCCGGCTACGTCTGGGACAATGTCATTCAGAAAATGACCGATGAGCAGTTCCAAGCCATGTTGAACATTCATCTAGTGGCTCCTTTCCGAATCCTGCGCGCCGCGTCTACCTTCCTGCGCGAGGCCGCCAAGCTGGAGGCCGCGGAGGGACGGCGCGTCATGCGCAAAGTGGTGAACATCACGTCCATCTCGGGCGTCGACGGCATTGCGGGACAAGCGGGCTATGGAGCAGGGAAGTCCGGGATCAACGGGCTTACCAAGGTACTCGCCAAAGAGTGGGGACGCTACAACGTGAACGTGAATTCGGTGGGCTTCGGTTTGATCGATACGCGCCTGATCCAGCCTATCGATAAAAATGCGCCGCCCACGATTGAGATGGCGGGGCGGCAGATTCCGGTAGGGGCGCCTCCCGCGTTTCTGGATGCGGCCAAGGCTGCTTGCCCGCTGGGACGGCTCGGGACCACCGAGGAAGCCGCCGGCGCTGTCCTGTTCTTTTGCTCGCCGTTATCGGATTACGTATCCGGTGAGATCCTGATCGTCAGTGGCGGGGCTCGCGGCTGACAAAACGGTTGCCTGGAATGAAGAAGCGCAGCGGCAAGTCCACCGCCTTGTTGATGCCGATGCGGGGCGAGGTGGCAATGGCGAAAGTTTCATGAGCCGCCGCAGTGTGTATCGTCAGCGGTCCCCGCGTCAGGTCCGCGCCATAGTGTTGCAGTGTGATTCCCAGCGCGCGGGTGAGCTTGCCGGGCCCGTTTGAAAGCTGCGTGATGCCCGTCAAGGGTTCCACTGCGCGAATCAGTACGCAGCCGGCGATGCCTTCGGGTTCTGCCACAATATTCAGGCAATAATGCATACCGTAAATCAAGTAAACGTAAGCCCTCCCCGGTGGCCCGAAGATGACGCGGGTGCGCGCAGTCAGGCCCCGCGCCGTGTGTGCCGCTGCGTCGTCTATTCCCAGGTACGCTTCGGTTTCGACAATGCGCGCCGAGGCGGCCCCGTGGCGAATCACTTTGCCGAGCAGATCGCGCGCCACCTCCACGGTTGGGCGTGCGTAGAAAGATCGCGGAAGCCGCACTAGAGTTCGAGTTTCCCACTCTGCCAGCGGAGCAATGCCGGCACTTGCCACAGGCTCCGCGTTCTTCCCGAGGGAGCAGACCGTGCCCAGGGTGAGCTAGGGACTCGGTATTGCGTATCTCTGCGGTCCCAAGTTTTAAAGGGCTTGGTCTCCCACAGAACGCCGGCTACCACAGCCACGAAAAAAATGAGTTTATTTACAAAGGCAGCGGGCATACTACACTAGTTAGTTTCGCATGCGATTGTTCACCGCGATCCCCATCCCCACCGATTTGAGCGAAGGGTTGCGCTGCTTTCTGAGCCGACTGCGGCCGACTGCGAAGATTTCGTGGAGTCGCGTCGAAGATCTGCATGTGACTACGAAATTCATCGGCGAGTGGCCCGAGCCTCGGCTGGAGGAGATAAAGCGCGCGCTGGCTTCGGTGCAACCCACGGGTTCCATCGAAATCGCGGTGAAGGGGTTGGGCTGGTTTCCGAACGAGCGCCGGCCGCGCGTTTTCTGGGCGGGTGTCGATGGCGGCGAAGCTCTGCGCAACCTGGCGCAGGCTACGGAAAGCGCGGTGGCGGAATTGGGTGTTCCGATCGAAAATCGTATTTACTCTCCGCATTTGACCCTCGCACGCATTCGCGAGACGGTGGCACTCGACCGCCTGCGCGAAGCGATCCGGTCCTTCCCATCGAGTTGCAATTTTGATTTCGGTTCTTTTCGTGCGACGCAATTCTTCCTGTATCTCTCTGCAAGCGGCCGCTACGAGCAGCTCGCAGGGTATCCCTTGACATAAATTTATGCCGGGACTTCTAGCCTTTGTCATTGCTTACCTGCTTGGCGGAATTCCATTCGGATTTTTATTAGTGAAACTCACGAGTGGGACCGATGTGCGCGAATCCGGCAGCGGCAACATTGGAGCCACCAACGTGCTGCGCACCACCGGCCGCGCCGCTGGACTCGCGACTCTAGCACTCGACATCGCCAAGGGCTTCGTTGCTGTTTGGCTGGCCGCAAAATTAACCGATGACGCCCCCGAGTGGACAAGTCTTGCAGCGCTCGCCGTGATGGCCGGCCACGCCTTTCCCGTATTTCTCAAATTCCAAGGAGGCAAAGCCGTGGCGACTTTCATCGGAGCCTTTGCGTATCTGGCACCGCTTCCGCTGGCTGCCGTACTGCTGTTGTTCGTGGTTACGGTGGCGGTAACCCACTATATCTCCGCCGCTTCCATTCTTGCCGCGGCGACGTTCCCCTTTGGAGTGTGGATCATCGTGCACCCGCCCGTCCCAATCACCATCGCAGCGTTCATCGCTGGAGCCTTCGTCGTATACCGCCACAAATCCAACTGGTCGCGCCTGCGCGCTGGAACGGAAAACGCGTTCTCATGGGGACGA
>JALYJH010000220.1 GCA_030775415.1 Acidobacteriota bacterium
AGCGCGGCCCGACGATGAGCGGCATGGCGGGCAAAATGAGTTCGGCTCCGCTGAGAGACACGCTGCCGTAGCGCGGCATGACGACGGCCACTTCTTCGCCGAGCTTTGCTAGCGCGGGAGGCAAGGCCCCCAGGACATCGGCCAGGCCGCCCGTCTTTGCGAAGGGAGCGGCCTCCGAGGCCACCATCAGGATTCGTGACATAGCAAATGCTTCTGAACTTTACCTAAGGCGTTGCGCGGCAGCTTAGCGATGGATTCGAAGCGGCGCGGAATTTTGAAGGACGCAAGTTTTTCGCGGCAACGAGCTTCGAGGGAAGCGGGGTCGCCTGTGCCGCCTTTCCAGACTATGTATGCGACGGGTATTTCGCCGCGCACGCGATCGGCCTCGGCGACTACGGCGGCTTCTTCGATCTCCGGCTGCTCCATCAGGAATTCTTCGATCTCGCGGGGATAGATGTTGAAGCCGCCGGAGATGATGAGGTCGCTCTTACGTCCGCTGAGCGTGTAATAGCCGTCGGCGGAGCGTGAACCAATGTCACCAGTGCGGAACCAGCCGTCGACGAAGGCGACTTTCGTAGCTTCTTCGCGCTTCCAATATCCCGCAAAAACGTTGTGCCCTTTGAGCCACAATTCACCGGTCTCGCCGTCGGCCACGGGATTGCCGCTGGGGCCGACGATTTTCACGCTGACGCCCGGGAGGGGCAGCCCCACGCTTCCGGGACGGCGTTCGCCTTCATAGGGATTAGACAAGTTCATCAGCGTTTCGGTCATGCCATAACGTTCGAGAATGGTGTGGCCGAATAAAGTCTGGAATTCTTCCAGGATCTGCGCGGGCAGCGGTGCGGAGCCGCAGACGAACAGGCGCATGCGCTGACCGATTTCGCGCGCCTTCCCGGGAGGCGTGTCGAGCAAGCGCACGTACATCGCGGGGACGCCAAAAAAGAGAGTCGGCTGGAAGTCGAGAAATTGAGCGAGCGCGGCAGTGTGATCGAAGCGTTCGAGCAGGCGCATGCGGCAGGCTGCCAGAAGCCAACAATGCAGGCCGTTACCGAGCGCGTGCACGTGGAACAACGGAGGGGCCAGGAGAAGGCGGTCGGCGGGCGTGATTTTCCAGGCTTGGATCAAGCTGGCGCCGTTCACGGCGAAGTTGTTGTGCGTGAGCATGGCGCCTTTGGATACACCGGTGGTGCCAGAAGTGTAGACCAACGCCGCGGTGTCGTCGCCTCCCAAAGGCACTTCCGGAAGTGCCTCGGCGGATTGCGATGAGGCCTCCGCAAGAAGCGCGGGAATTTCGGCCGCGGTCAGCAGCAGCTTGGGTTCGGCATCGCTGAGGATGTGCGACATCTCGCGATCGCGATACAGGATATTGATGGGGACAAAGATGACGCCCAACTTGATACAGGCCAGATAGAGATCGATAAATTCGATGCAGTTGGCCAAGTAGACGCACAGGCGGTCGCCCTTGGTGAGACGACGCGCGGTGAGGGCACGCGCCATGCGATTGCTGCGCGCGTCTATTTCGCCGAAGGTATAGACGGAACCGGCCCACTCGAGCGCTTCCTGCCGGGCGCGGTGCGTGAACGTCAGTTCAAACCAGTTGCGCAGATTCATGCAGCCGCGTGCACCGAACGCTCGGAATCGCGGAGCATGCCAACGTCTTGCTGAGAGAATGCACGGCGAGAGATGGTCAACATGATCGTTTCCCCATCCCAAAGGGTAGCAGGGTAGCGATCAGTCGTTCACGTCAACGTTTTCAACGAAACAGCTTTGGAACGCGCGGTCGAGCACATCGTCGGTGAGCACCATGGGAAGGCTCTCGAAGTTAATGATGTCAATGGCGTGCATGATGACGTCGCGGGGGTGGCAGCGGCGGAAGCGTTTGTCGGCGGAGAGGTAGTGCTTCTGAATGAAGCTATCGACTACTTCCTCGGTGCATTCCAATTTCTTCGAACCCGCGAAGCGCGTGAAAATATGGGTGAATTCGGGACGCTTGGGGCTGCGCAGGAACATTTTGTACTGAATACGGCGCAGGAAAGCTTCGTCGCCCAATTGATCGGGGCGCAAGTTGGTGGAGAAAATCAGGAATGCTTCGAAAGGAACCGTCATTTTTCCACCGGCGTGGAAGCTGAGGTAGTCAATGTGGCGTTCCATGGGAACAATCCAACGGTTGAGAATCTCGGCGGGATTGGCTTTCTGGCGGCCAAAGTCATCGATTAGGTAGATGCCGTTGTTGGCCTTGAGCTGGAAGGGCGCGTCGTACACTTTCGAGTGCGGGTTGTAGCTCAGATCCAGCATGTCGAGCGTCAATTCGCCGCCGGTGATGATGAAGGGGCGGCGGCATTTAAACCAGCGCGCATCGTAAGGCATCTCAGTGGCGAGCGCCGAAATCTGGGATTGCTGATCGTCGATTTTCTGGTGATAGATGGGATCGTAGAGCTGAATGATGTTGCCTTGGCACTCGAGAGCGTAAGGCATGAAAATGGGTTCTGTGTCCACGCGGAACAGAGATTCGGCCAAGGCGGTTTTTCCGTTCCCGGGCTGCCCATAAATTAGGAAGGATTTGCTGGCGTTCACGGCCGGTCCGATCTGCGCCAGGACGTCGTCTTCGACTACCAGATGTTTGAAGGCGTCAATGAGCGACTGCGGATTCAACCAGTTGTCGGCCAGTTTCTGGCGGCGGACCACTTCGGCGTATTGATACAAAGGCACGGGGGCGGGGCCGGCGTATTGATTGTTCCCCAGGTGCTCGCGCGCGAGGTTGCGGCCGGCTTCGGTCAGGGCGAAAATACCCGACATGTTGCCCATGCCCAAGGATTTTTTGACGCCGACGTAGTGCTGGCGCTTCAGACTTTCGAGCAGCTCGTCAATCAAACTAAACGACAGGCCCAGGAGGCTGCCAATCTCGCGGCCCAACAACTCGCCGCGGAAATATAGATACTTGAGCACCAGTTGCTCGATAATGGCGGGCGGAATGGCCAGTTCTTCCAGGGATTCCGGGACCGGAGGCTGGATACCACTGGCAGTGCTGCGATGGTTGTTTTGGACGGGATCGACGACGGCGCTCACAAAAGAATCCTCTAGACTCTATCGGACGCTTACGATCAGCTCTGTATACCGGGCGGAATTGGTGAGGCCGGGCCGGGCGTGGGGGAGTAGCAAGGCCCGGGCCGGAGCCGTAATTATGCTTTTTGGAGGTTGTCGGTCACCAAGCGGCCATCGAAAAGTTGGATGGAACGGTCGGCGTAGGTGGCATAGCGCGGGTCGTGGGTCACCATGCAGATGGTGGCGCCACCTTGGTGGAGCTCGCGTAGCAGATCCATGACTTGTTCGCCGTTGGCGGAATCGAGGTTGCCGGTTGGTTCGTCGGCCAGCAGAATCGACGGGTCACCGGCCAAAGCGCGCGCGACAGCCACGCGCTGCTGTTGGCCTCCCGAGAGCTGCGATGGGTAATGCTTCATGCGATGCGACATGCCTACGCGTTCTAGAGCCGCGTGGACTTTACGTTTGCGCTCCTCGCTGGCCAAGCCGCGATAGGTGAGCGGCAGCTCGACATTTTCATACACCGTAAGATCGCCGATCAGATTGAAGGCCTGGAATATGAAGCCGATTTCGCGGTTGCGGATGCGCGCGCGCTCAGCCAGTTTCAGGCCCTGCACCGGGCGATTGTTGAGCACGTAGGTGCCGTCGGAGGGAGTATCCAGCAAACCCAGGATCGCCAGCAAGGTGGACTTTCCGCAGCCGGAGGGGCCCGAGATAGAGACGTACTCCCCTTTTTTAATGTCCATTTGGATGCCGGCGAGGGCGTGGGTTTCCACCTCATCGGTGACGAATACTTTGGTGACGCTCTCCAGGCGGATCAGTGATTCGGGCATGAGGTTTTCTTTTAGTTCAAGCGAACACGCGCGGTTTGTTCCTGGGCGGCCATGTCGGAAAGGATCACACGATCGCCCGCTTTCAATCCTTCGGCGATTTCGATGGCATTGACAGAGGCGCGCCCGAAGCGCACGGGGACGCGTTCGGCGCCTTTCCCGTCGGCATCGATGCGGAACAGAGTTCCGGGGCTGCCGGGTTGCGCGAACACAGGACGGCCTACGTAAAGCACGTCGGCCAGACGTTCGATTTCGATGGTTCCATCGACGCTGAGATCCGGCACCGCGCCTTTCGGCAAGACGCCGTCCAGTTTGCAATCGACCGTGCGGGTCCCATTGACGATGGAGGCGTCGATGCGAATCACATGAGCGCGCACGATTCCATTGCGGGTGTCGATTTGCGCCTGCTGGCCGAGGACAATGTCTTTGGCCTGGGTCTCGGGAATCTGCAAACGCGCCATTAGTTTTCGCGGCTGCGCCACTTTCGCCAGCACGTCGCCGGGCTTCACGCGCTGGCCCACTTGCAGGGTCATTTCCTGCATGCGGCCGCGGATGCCGGCGCGGATGGTGAGCTCCTCCAGTTGCCGCTTTTTGAGTTTGTATGTGGCGCGCAGTTTCTCCACTTGCACCTTTTGCGAATCGATTTGCGCCTGCACGGATTCCTTAAAGATGTCGAGTTTCTGCTTCTCCATCTGGAAGCGCGCATTGGCCTGTTCCCACTTGGCGACGGCCAAGCGCATATTGATTTCGGGCTCCAGCTGGGCTTTAAAAAGCTGCTCTTCTTTGTCTTTGTTGATGTCGGCCTGCTTCAGTTCGCCTTGCGCCGTGGAGACGGCGGATTGCTGATCGAAGGCCTGGCTTTGCAGTTTCACGCGGAGATCGGTGAGGTTCGCTTCCGCCTGTTTAGTCTGCCACTCGTAATCGACAGCGTCGGCTTCCATTTGCGGATTGCTGAGCACCAGCATCACCGTATTGGGCTTAACGTCGTCGCCCGAGTGCGTGAGGATGCGGCTGACCTGGCTATCGAATTCCGCCTGGAACCAGAGAATGTCTTCCGGGACCAGGGTGCCCAGGCCGCGAACCTCGCGCACCATGGGACCGCGCTTCACGGTATCGGGCCAAATGGTGGCGGCTTCGACCACGGGAACGGCCGGCTTGAGCAGCGTGACGCGCCATCCGGCAACCGCGACGACGGCCACCAGCAATACCAGGTACAGCACCCGGCGGATCATTTTCTTTTTCGCGACGCCTTCGCGCTTAACGTCCATAACACTTGATCGGCATAGAGGCCCATTCGCGTGCCTCCCGCCACCTAGTTTCAGTAGACGTACGAAGCAAGCACCAAAATGTTTCAAATATTCTGGCTAGATACCCAATCATACTGGAAATGCAGCAGCTAGAAAAGGAGGAATTTAGCCTCCCAGGGAATGGCGGATAACAGGTTTTTGAGGGAAATGGAGCGGGAGACCGGATTCGAACCGGCGACATCGACCTTGGCAAGGTCGCACTCTACCAGCTGAGTTACTCCCGCATCTGGCAGACGAGCAGGCTCCATTGTCGCGCCCCAAACGCGGATTGTCAAATGCGTTTCAGGGGCACTGAAACAGGATGTTCATACAATGTTGTTGGTTTAAGGATAAGTCCTATATCTAGCTGATATTAAAAGATTTAAAAACATATAAGTTAGTTATTGCGTTTGGAAATTCTGTGCTATTCTTGAATTCCGCGAAAGACAGTCTGCCGGACCGAAACACCCCTCGGCGGTGCTCGAGCGCGACG
>JALYJH010000221.1 GCA_030775415.1 Acidobacteriota bacterium
CGATAAGCGCTATCGCTTCGTTCACGGGGACATTTGCGACGCCGCGCTGGTGAAGCAGACGATTGCTGAGGCCAGCCCGGACGTGATCGTTCATTTCGCCGCCGAGTCGCATGTCGACCGCAGCATTCTCTCGCCGGCTCCGGTGTTCGAGACCAATCTGCGCGGAACCTTCACTCTGCTCGAAGCGGCGCGCACTCAGCAGACTCCGAAGTTTCTGCACGTTTCGACCGACGAAGTTTACGGGAGCATTCCGGCGCCGCAGGATGCCGACGAAGATTATCCGCTACGCGCCAGCAGCCCTTATTCAGCGTCGAAGGCGGGCTCGGATCTGCTGGCGTTGTCCTACTTCGTCACTTACGGGATGCCGGTGATGGTGACGCGCGCCTCGAATAATTACGGGCCCTGTCAGTTTCCCGAAAAGCTGATCCCGCTGATGATTTCGAACGCCATCGAAGACAAAGCGCTGCCGATCTACGGCGACGGCCAGCAGGTGCGCGACTGGCTTTATGTGGACGACCACTGCCGCGCGATTTTGGCGGTGATCGAACGCGGGCGCAGCGGCGAGATCTACAACATCGGGGGCAGCCGCGCGCTGCCGAATCTGGAAGTGGTGGAGCGCATACTGGACACCGTGGGCAAGCCGCGGTCATTGATGCAAACTGTCAAGGACCGCCCCGGCCACGACCGGCGCTACGCGCTCTCGACGGAAAAGCTGATGCGGGAAACGGGGTGGCAGGCGCAGATGCCCTTCGAGGACGGCTTGCGCGCCACCATCGACTGGTATCGCGCCAACGCTGCCTGGATCGCGCGCGTCAAATCCGGCGAATACCAAAACTATTACCAGCGGAATTACGCGAACCGCGCGGTGTAGCATGTTCTCCGAGCCACTTCGCGACGGCTTCGAGCTGCGTTTAGTGGAGGAGCGCCACGCGGAGGAAATGTTCTCCGCCATTGAGAGCAACCGCGAATACTTGCGCCAGTGGCTGCCCTGGGTGGACGCAACCCAGAGCAAGGACGACACCCAGGCGTTTATTCGCGCCGCGCTGGAGATGTTCGCCGCGCAGGAAGGGTTCACCGCGGCCATTTGGCACCGTAAACGGGTGGCCGGAGTGATTGGAACCCATCGCATCGACTGGCGCAATCGCCGCGCGGAGCTGGGCTACTGGCTGGCCCAGGAGCTGCAAGGGCGCGGGCTGATGAGCGACGCTTGCCGGCTGGCCCTCGCGCATTTATTCGACGAGATGAATTTGCACCGCGTCGAGATCCGCTGCGCCGCGGGGAACGCCAAGAGTAATGCGATCCCGCAGCGGCTGGGTTTCAAACTTGAAGCCAGGCATCGCGACGCGGAACTGGTGAACGGGCGCTATCACGATTTGCTGGTATACGCGATGTTGAAGTCCGAGTGGAGCTGATTACTGCGCGGGCACCTGCGGTCCGAAAATATTAGTTTGTGAGAACGGATTGTTGGGGCTTTGGCCAGACCCCTGTCCGGACACGGAAGCGCCGGAATTCGCCCCGGTGGAATTCTGTCCCTGGGCGCCTGCTTGTCCCGCAGGTGCCCCCAGTGGGTTGGCTCCCAGGGAGTTGGTTCCAAGGGGATTGGCTGCGGATTGACCGGCGGCGCTGGGCTGGTTGACGGCGGGCTCGTAGACGAACTCCCATTCCTGATACTTGGTGCGTTCCTTGTAGGCTTTGATGCTGGGGCCTTTAAAGGTGCTGGCCACGCCGGCGATGCCGGCCGATCCCGTAGGTCCTGTGGTGGCTGCCTCATTCGGACGGAACAGCGCATTCCCGATGCCGGTCAGCGGGTTGCTGGAAGCAGTGCCGCCCGTGCCGGGCACTCCTAGATTCGGTTGCGGGGACGTCACGGCGGGCTGCGGCGGCGAGGGCTTTTGCGGATCGAAACCGGCAAGCGCCAAGTTGGTGGACGGGTCGCCCGGCGGAATTTGATTGAACGCCGAATTTGCGTTGGAAGCCGGCTGGGCTGGCGCTGTAGCTTGGCCGTCCGTGGAGTTCGGCACCGCATTTACCGCCGGGAGAATGGTGTTCTGTGCGGCAAGGGCCTGGGCCGCATTGGCTTGCGCCGAAAGATCCCCAACTTGGGCCGCCACCAAGCTGTTCTGTGTCGACGGATTCGCGCCGCCTAAACCGGGGAACTGTCCCAGATTGTTCTGGCCGGTGCGCGGAGTGCTTCCGGGCTGCGCTTGTCCCGCTTGAGCGGTGGTGGCGGGAGCGAGAGTAATGGGTGGCCAGGTGCTGGGGTCGTTCGGATTATAGTTCGCGGGATTGGCGCCGGTGCCCGGCGTGAGATTTCCCGGCGGTAGTGGAAAGCCAGAGCCGTTGCGATCGCTGGGGCGCCTTTGCGCGGCGGCATTCAGCGGGGCGGGCGCGGCAACGGCATTCGGGTCATTTGAATTTAGGGCAGGATTTACAGCGGGATTCGCGGCGGGCGCCGTGTTCATATTGTTGGCGCCGAGCGGGCCGCCGCCGGGTGTTTGTCCCGCGCCGGGCAGGCCGTTGCGGGCGTTCTGCGTGGGCGGCTTGGTCACCAGCGAGTCCGTGAGGTAGCTGCCGTTGGTGTGGACCAGGCGCCATTCATCCGTGCCCGTCATGGGATCGACGTAGCGGTGGCGCAGGAAGCGTTTTTCGTTGGTGTTTTCCAGATCCTTGATGTCGGTGGGGTAGCGCTTGTTGACGGCGTAGAAGACCTGGATGGCGCGCTTGTACTGGTTGCCGCGGTCCATCAAAAGCTGCTCTTTGTCGCGTGTGCTCTCAAAGGCGGCGCGCGGCAATTCCCGATACATGGTGAAGGCGACGGCGGCGGCGATCAGGAAAATCACCAGTAGCGCGAAACCGCTTTGCTCGCGCCGGCGGACGACGGGGAGACGCGTCATCCGGGAAGCTCCTCCACCAGCGGCAGGGTCTGCTGATTCTTGTTGCTGGTGTCTTCGACCACGGCGGAGTTGACGCCAATACGAATGATGCGGAAGCGATTGCGGATCACGTCGTTTTCGCCGGCCACCACGATGTCTTCGCCGTCGAGGAAGAAGGCGCGCTTCGCGGCTCCGGGCACCACGCCGCCGGACTCGCTCACATAGCCGTAGAACTTCAGTGGAATGGGCGGGATCACCGGCTTGGGCGGAGTGATGGGTGCCGGGGGCGGCGGAGGAGGAGGCGTGACGGGGACCACTTTCGCTACCGTAGGCGTCGGCGTTTTCGGCCTCGGCGCGGCGCCGAATTCGAACACGCTGCGCTCGCCGCCTTCGAGGGGCAGCTTTTGCAGGCGAGCGAGAAGGTCGAGCTTCAAAGCGGGATCGATGCGGCTGACGTCCATGCCGTCGGGCAATTTGAGAGTGGGCTTGAAATCTTGAATCGCCGCTTCACCGCGCCGAGGTGCAGCGCCTTGCGCCGGCGCAGGCGTGAGGGTTGCGGCCGCGCGCGAGCGCGATGCCAGCGATTCCAGCGGTAGGGGAGTCCGCGCGGCGGGCGCTGTGATAGAGACCGCCTGCTGCGGAACATCGGACGTGCGATTCATGAAGAAAACCACTACCAGCACCAGCAGCACCACGCCCAGCACTGCCAGCTTCTTCGGTTCCGCGCCGAGTTGTGCGGGAATCAGATTCATGGCTGTGAGCCGTCTTCGCGCACGAAGGTATCGATCTTCATGCTTATATTCAGAGTACCGCCGGTGGCCTGCGGCGCGGCGTTCAAGCCTTCAATGATCAGCAGGCGCGGCGAGCGGTCAATCTCATGCACGAAGCGCATCAGGTTCGCGTACGTGCCTTCGTAGTTGGCCGAGATGCTCATCATGCTGAGGTCATCGGAGCCCTCGATGGGCTCGGTCGAATAGGCGTGTTCCTTGGGCTTGATCTTAGCTTCGTCGGCGGCGGCGACTAACTCGGAGAGCAGAGTCGAATACGCTGTGCGCCGTGCCAGGAAGTATTGGTTCAAAAACTGTTCGCCTTCCGTGCGGCCTTGTTCGACGGCGGCTACGTGCTGGCGGGTGCTGGTTAAGAGGACTCGTTTGGCCGTGGTTTGCGCCTGCAATGCGGTGAGCTGTTGTTCCAGTTCATCGGCGGAGCCGCCGGGCGGGTAGAGCAGGATCCAGGCGGCAGCAAGGTCGGCGATCAGGAATACCAGCAAAGCGACGCGCCACCAGCGCATGGATCCCGCGGCTCCGCTAAAGTTTTTGGCCATAATTCACACTCACGCGATAGCGGTACAGCGGCTCGTTATCGGTGGGCGGCACCGAGTTATGCACCGTCGCCGGGCCGAAGCGCGGCGAGGCCTGCAATTGCTTTAGAAAAGTGATGACAGGTGCGGGGCTCTGCGAGCCGACCACCATGTCGAGCAAAACTTGATTGGCGGAATCGATCTGCGGAAGACGCACTTGAATGATGCGCACGTTGGGCGGCAGCACGGCTTCTAGATCCGCGAAAATTTTGGTCCAACTGACAGACTTGCGCTCCACCAGGGTGTTCAAAAGCAAGCTGCGCTCCAGAATGCTGGCGTTGACGGGCTGGCGCAAAGTGGCATCCAGACGGGTTTGTTCGCTGGAAATGGCGGTGAGCTCCTGGTTAAGCTGCGCTACGCGGGCGCGGGTGTCGCCCATGCGGCTGCGGCCGCTGGCGATCAAGGACAGCAGGATCAGGAATACGATGCCGAGCGCAACGGCGCCAAAAGCAGTGGCAAAGAGGAGAGGACGATCCCGGCGGAAGGGATCGCTCGCAAGATTGATGGGGATTCTCACGTCAGTTGCGCGCTCCTTCGAGGTAGCCCAGCAGGCCGGCGTTGAACGCTCCGGGCGCGCCCAGACTGCTGCGCAGCGTTTCTTTCGGGTACGGCAGCGAGGCAAGAGCGCCGGAGGGGAATCCGCACAAGGTCAATTTTTCAGCGGGCGCGGCTAGCTCGTCTTCGACGTAGGAGAAGGTAGGCTGGAGAACGGCCAGAATCTGTTCTTCAGTGACTCGTTCGAGCGCGACGCAGCGGAACAGCTTGAGAGTTTCGCCGCGCAGCACCATCACGGTGAGGGTATTGGCGCTGAGCTTCGCGACTACGTTGACGGCTTCCGGACGCGCTTCGGGGGGACATAGATGCAGCGCGGCCAGCGCGGAAGTGGTGACTTCGCCGGCGTGAAAATTCATGGCGCGGAACAGAGCCTCATAGCGCGCGATGATTTCGAGCGCGACGATCACGGCCACCACTTCGATGGTGGCGCCTTTTTCGGCGGGCTGCGCGAAGTAGCTGACGGCGGCGGAATCGATATCGAAGGGCAGAGTTTTTTTCAAGCGGAAACGGATCAGCGAGAGCTGCTCTTCGGGCGAAGCCGGAAAGGCGTCGAAATCGAGAACGCTGACGCGGGCCGCGTAATCCGGCAGAATCAAGGCGGCGCGGCGGCGTTGGCGGGCGTGATCGAGCGGCGCAATGCGTTTGAGCAGGGCTGCGGCGGCATCAGCCTTATGAATGTTGTCTTCAATGGGAGAAACGACTAGCGTGCCAGGGTCGAAGGGCGCGAAGCCGGGATCGCCGGGGCGTCCGTTGCCGCGCTGGGCAAAAGCGACGCCGGCCTCCGATAATTCGAATACGTAATTGGGCGAGGGGTCTTTCACCAGCCGCGAAATTTGGGTAAGGAATGACATTAAACCT
>JALYJH010000222.1 GCA_030775415.1 Acidobacteriota bacterium
CATTCGAGGTGGTCCTCGTGGTTGGGAATGATCTCGGAAATCGCACCGCGATTGCCTACGCCGAGCGCGCCGACGCCCATGCCTTCGTTGCAGGCGCGCACGCAGCGGTAGCACAGGATGCAGCGCGGGGCGTCGAAGTAAACGACTGGACTCCACTGCTGTTCGTCGACGTGCAGCTTACGCTCGATGAAACGGCTCTCGCCGGCGCCGTAACGGAAGACCATGTCCTGCAACTCGCACTCGCCGCCCTTGTCACACACCGGGCAATCGAGCGGATGATTGGTCAGCAGGAATTCGAGCGTTCCCTTGCGCGCTTTCCTGACGATCTCGGAATCGGTGCGCACCACCATGCCTTCGGCAACCGGCGTAGTGCACCCCACCTGCAGCTTGGGAGTCTTTTCGATTTCGACTAGGCACATGCGGCAGGCGGCCTGCAGAGTATAGTCTTCGTGATAGCAGAAAGCCGGCACTTCGATGCCGTTTTGGCGCGCCACTTCGATCAGCAGCTTGCCTTTCTCCGCCTGGATTTCTTTGCCGTCGATGGTCAGCTTAACGATGTCAGCCACGATTTATACCATCACCTCTTGCCGCGCCAGATACATCTCGAAATCTTCGGTAAACTTTTCGACGATGGAAATCGTCGGCAGCGCCGCGGCATCGCCCAGCGCGCAGAATGTACGGCCCAGCATGTTTTTCGATAGCTCGCCCAGCAGCGAAATGTCTTCGCGGCGGCCGTGCCCTTCGTAGAAGCGCTGTAGAATTTTTTTCAACCAGGTCGTGCCTTCCCGGCAGGGAATGCACCAGCCGCAGCTTTCGTGGGCGTAGAACCTCATGATGCGGAGAGCGAAGCGCACCATGTCGGTGGTCTCATCGAGCACCACCATGCCGCCCGAGCCCAGCATGCTGCCGACTTTCGCGAGCGTGTCGTAGTCCATCGGGATATCACATTCTTCCGCGCGCAAAATCGGGCAGGACGACCCGCCGGGCACCACCGCTTTCAGTTTCTTTCCATTCGGAATTCCACCGGCAACTTCGTTGATGGCTTTCATCATCGGGAATCCCAGGGGCAGCTCGTAAACCCCCGGCTTGTTTACGTGGCCCGAGATGCACACGAGCCGGGTACCGCCGTTCTTGGGAGTTCCCAGGTCCGCGAAAGCTTTGCCGCCATCGCGAATAATCGCGGGCACGGCGCTGAAGGTCTCCACATTATTGAGGAGAGTTGGCAAAGCCCACGCGCCCGCCACCGCGGGAAACGGAGGTTTCATGCGCGGAACGCCACGCTTGCCTTCAAGCGAATCGAGCAACGCAGTTTCTTCGCCGCACTCGTAGGCGCCGGCGCCGCTGTGGGTGCACAGATCGAACTGGAATCCGGTGCCGGCCACATTATTGCCCAGATAGCCCTTGGCGTAAGCTTCCTCGATCGCGCGATCCATCTTCTCGATCAGATAGCGATATTCGCCGCGTATGTAGAGGTAGCCTTTGTGCGCATCAACGGCCAGACCCGCGATCAGAATCCCTTCGATCAATTGGTGCGGATCGTATTCCATCAGCAAGCGGTCTTTACAGGTGCCGGGCTCGCTTTCGTCGGCATTGATCACGATGACGCGCGGCTTAGGCGAGGTGCGGGGGACGAAGCTCCACTTGAGTCCCGTGGGGAACCCGGCGCCCCCGCGGCCGCGCAGGACAGAGGTTTTCACTTCCTCGACGATGGCCTCGGGCGTCATTTCCTTGGCTTTGAGAAACGCCTTGAAGCCGTCGTTCTTCAGATAAACGTCGAGTGTTTCGGAGCCTTCGATAGCAAAATTCTTACTGACGACGCGGGTCTCTAGCGGGCTCGGTTCATTATAAAGTTGCTTCGCCATTACTGCGCTTTCCCCATGCATTCCACTTCTTCGAGTGAAAATAAGCCGTCGCTGGACGTTTCTTTGTGGCCGAGGCCTAGCTTTTTCTTGGCGTGCTCGTACAATTCTTCGCCGCCCACCAGTTGGCAACTGATGTTGGTGCACACCTGCACGTGGAATTTTCCCTGCGGCTTGCGATGCAGCATGGAGTAGTAGCCCACCACTTCATCCACCTGCAGCGGCGTCACTTTGCAGCGCCGGGCCACTTCTTCAATCAGCTCTTTGGTCAGCGCGCCCACTTCGTCCTGCCCGTAAATCAGCATCGGCACCACGGCTGAGCGCGTGCGCCCTTCCGGGTAGCGCGTGAGCATTTTCGCGAATCGTTCTTCGAGCTGCGGCGAGAAGGTCATTAGCGGTCGGTATCCCCCAACACGAAATCCATGCTGCCCAGCGAGGCGATGGAGTCAGCGATCAGCGTTCCCTCGAGCAGCGGCGGCAGAGCCATTAAATTCGCGAAGCTGGGCGTGCGCATGTGCACGCGGTAGGGCTTCGAAGTTCCGTCGCTCACGATGTAATAGGCGATCTCGCCACGCGGCGATTCGACGGCCTGATACGCTTCGCCCGCCGGTACGCGGAAGCCTTCGGTCACGATTTTGAAGTGATAAATGAGGGCTTCCATTTGCGTCTTCATTTTTTCGCGATCCGGCAATACCACGTGCGGCGAGTCCGCCTGGAACGCGCCTTCCGGCATCCCTTCCATGGCTTGCACGATGATGCGGGCGCTCTGCCGCATTTCCTCGAGACGCACGCGATACCGCGCGTAGACATCGTTTTCGGTGCGCGTGGCCACTTTGAAATCGAATTTTTCGTAGCTCGAATACGGCTCCGTCTTGCGCACATCCAATGGAATGCCGGCGGCGCGGATCATGGGGCCCGTCACCCCCAGATCCAGCATGTCCTCGATAGAGATAAAGCCCACGCCTTGCGTGCGGATCTTCCAGATGGGATTCGAATCCAGCAGGTTTTCGTATTCATCCACTTTGCTGGGGAACTGGCGGATGAACTTGCCCAGCGCCTTTTCCCAGCCGCGTGGAGGCTCCAGAGCTACGCCGCCGGGACGGATGTAGCTGGTCATCATGCGCTGCCCGGAGAACATTTCCTTGATGCGCAGGACGTCTTCACGCTCGCGGAAGCAGTAGAAGAACATGCTCATCGCGCCGATGTCGAGCGCGTGCGTTCCTAACCAGACCAGGTGGCTATTGAGCCGGTCGAGTTCGACCAGCATTACTCGCAGCCATTGTGCCTTGGGCGGAATTTCCAGTTGCAGAAGCTTCTCTACTGTCAGCGCGTAGACCAGATTGTTCGCGAGATTCGAAAGATAATCGACGCGATCGGTAAGCGTGACCACCTGCGCCCAGTTGAGGGCCTCGCACTGCTTTTCGATGCCGGTGTGCAGGAAGCCGATGTCCGGTTCGGCCTTCATAATGGTCTCGCCTTCGAGCTCAATCACGATGCGCAGAACCCCGTGCGTCGAGGGGTGCTGGGGGCCCATGTTCAGCGTCATGCGCCGCGGCGCGGCAGGTCCCGCAGGGAGTTCCTGCGTCGCCGCGATGGTCGCTACGTGATCTTCGAAGGACTTTTTCATACTATTCTTTCGCGTACCCGTACTTATAGCCGTGCACCGGATAATCTTTGCGCAGGGGATGGCCTTCCCAATCGAGCGGCATCAGGATGCGCACCAGGTTGGGGTGGTTGCGGAAACTAATGCCGAACATGTCGAATATCTCGCGCTCATACCAATCCGCCGCCCGCCAGACGCTGTAGACCGAATCCATTTCAGGATTCGGTCCGCTCAGGCGGCATTTTACGCGGACGCGCCGGATCGGGTCGATCGATGCCAGATGGTAGACCACCTCAAAGCGCGGCTCGGCCGGATGCCAATCAACGGCGGTGATCGAACTGAGACGCACGAATTTTTCGTTGTCCTTGAGATGGCGGCATAGGTCAACAATCTGCGCGGGATCGGCGAGCAGAGTGGTCTCGCCCAGCGCTTGCGTGGTTTCCAAAATCCCGGGATGCTTGAAATCGCTCATCGCCTCACCATTGTTCATCGCTTCGCCAGCGGGCGCTTGCTCTCTGGACCCCATTCGAGCGCGCCCTTCTTATAGACATAAAAGAATCCGACCAGGACCAATACAATGAACACGAACATTTCAGCCAGCCCGAACAACTTCAGTTCGCGAAACACCACCACCCACGGGAACAGGAACACTGCCTCAATGTCGAACAGGATGAAGATCATCCCCACCAGATAAAATTTGACACTGAAGCGCTCGCGCGCCGAACCTACCGGCGCCATGCCGGATTCGTAGGGCGTATCTTTCAGCGGACTGTGCCCGTGCTTGCCCAGCAGCGTCGAGATGCCGATCAGGCCGCCCGCCACGGCGATGGCGATGATGACTTGCACAATGACAGGGAAATAAGTTTGCGGGTAAGTCGGCATGTATTCGTTGGCGATAGTTGGGGAGCGCGGGCCGCTCCTGGTTTGTGTTCAGGTCTTGACCCTAAACATTCAAATATAATGAGGAACGAAAGGGAGTGTCAAACCCGCCGGATGGAAATCTTTGAAACAAAAACAATTCAAGTTGTTCTCAACGGCCAGCCACAGAGCGTTCCCGCGGGCCTGACGGTGGATCGGTTGCTGACTTTCCTGGAAGTAGATCCTTCGCGTGTAGCCGTGGAACTCGACGGTGAGATTGTTCGCAAGCCGGATTGGGCGGCGGCGGAAGTGCGCGACGGGGCGCAACTCGAAGTAGTATGGTTCGTCGGTGGGGGGTGAGCGCTGCGTGAAGGCTCGTGCGAAGAGTTATTGTCCGGCGCGGAGCTAGCGCCCGCAATCGAAAAGCACCAGCAAATTCGCGCCTGAAAATGCAGGCTATTGACACACCCTGGAAGTTGGTTACAATCGGTAAGTCGTCCCTAACAGCCCCCATGCTCAAACCTCGAAAAAGCCGCCCCGAACCCGCGAATCCTAATCGCACTTATTCCTCCGTTGAAGTTTCAAACCTGGCGAGTGTGAGCCTGCGGCAGCTTCAGTGGTGGGATGAGCGCAAGGTGGTTTCGCCGCGGCATGAGGGACATCGCCGGGTGTACTTTCCCGCTGAGGTGATCGAAATTACCGTGATCGCCGAATTGCGCCGCAAGGGATTTTCTCTTCAAAAAATCCGCCGCGTGCTCCGCTTCCTGCAAAAGGAAATGGGCAAGCGGCTCGCCGACATCACGCAAGCCGTATCCGACCTTCACCTGGTCACCGACGGCAAGGCCATTTACCTTGAAGATCGCAACGAACGCATTATCGATCTGCTCAAGAACGCCCAGCAGCCGATGTTCCTGGTTTGCGTGAGCGATCAGGCCCGCCGCCTGGACGACCTTACACGTAAACCGATTCGTCCCGAAAATGGTTTGGCGCGCCGCTTTCGCGCTGGCTAGCCGCTGCCCTATCTGGTTTAAACCACTCTATTCCTCCGCTGGCTATGGGTGCATTCCGCCGGATGGCCCAAAAGTACTATATTAAGCCCCCCGTTAAAATAAGCTGTAAGTCAATCCAAATCAGTCACATATCGTTTTGTACTAAACAGCGAAGAAAACGCTTGTTTTGCGGTTTTCCTTACCCCATACTTAACTCGTGTAAGGCGTTTGTCTGGTGTTTTCTTGGTAGTAGCTGATAAACCGAGTCCGGAGCGCTGGCCCGAGTCTCGGTATCGCGGAGGAATTATG
>JALYJH010000223.1 GCA_030775415.1 Acidobacteriota bacterium
GGACGGGTATTACTGGATACTGGGGCGCGTCGATGACGTGATGAATGTCAGCGGGCACCGGCTGAGCACCATGGAAGTGGAATCGGCGCTAGTGAAGCATCCGGTGGTGGCGGAGGCGGCGGTGGTGGGCAAGCCGCACGAAATTACAGGGCAGGCGGTGTGCTGTTTCGTCACGCTCAAAAAGGGCCAGGGCGGGGATCACGAGAAGCTGGGGCAGGAGCTGCGGCAGTGGGTGGCGCACGAGATTGGCGCGTTCGCGCGGCCGGAGGAGATCCGGTTTACCGATGCTCTGCCGAAGACCCGCAGCGGGAAAATCATGCGGCGGCTGCTGCGCGAAATTGTGACTTCACACACCGTGACGGGGGATGTGACGACGCTGGAGGATTTGAGCGTGGTGGCGAATCTGGCGGCGCAGCAAGACGAAGAATGAGGTGAAGTGGGAGCCGCCGAATTATTCCATTATGGTATTATGGCGTTATGGCGGCCAGAAAGATGACATTCTCAGTGCCCGAGGAATTGGCTGCCCTGTTGGTCAAACGCGTTCCTGCCCGTGAAAGATCTCGTTTTCTGACCCAGGTTCTAGAGAAAAGCCTGCGCGAGATCGACGAGTCCCTGATTCGTGCGTGTCTTACGGCGAATCACGACCCGGATGTCAAGGCCATCGAGCAAGAGTGGGATGAGATTCGCGACCCGATAGAAGAGCCGTGGAATGACACCCTGCCGCGGTGAGATCTGGTGGGCGGCTTTGGATCCGACGATCGGCTCGGAGATCGCCAAGACGCGCCCTTGCGTTGTGATGACGCGCGATCTGATCAACCAACATCGGCGCACGGTGGTGGTAATACCCCTATCGAGTTCTCCTAAGGCCAGCTCGCCGATTCTGATCGCGGTAGATTGCGTTGGGAGATGTGCTGTCGCCGTGGTCGATCAGATTCGAGCGGTGGCCAAGGAACGGCTGCAAAGCCGTATGGGATTTCTCACTCAAACGGAGATGGATGCGATTGGCGAGGCTCTGCAACAAGTTCTTGAGTTGATTTGATACAGCCGCCGCATGATTTTCCCGCTGCGCGTCTTCGGTAGGGCGTCGGTAAATCGGATCTCCTCCGGCCGCGCGCGAACGCGCCGATCTCGTGCGCCACCCACTGGCTGCTGCGCGAGATTGTGACTTCACATACGGTAACGGGGGATGTGACGACGCTGAAGGATCTGGGCGTGGTACGCGAATCTGGCGGCGCAGCAAGACGAAGAGTGACAATAGAGGTGTGCCCAGGCCTGAGGTCGTGATACTGGGCGGCGGATTCGGCGGGCTGTACGCGGCGAAGGCTTTGAGCGCGCATGCGAAAGTCACGCTGATTGACCGGCGCAATTTTCACCTGTTTCAACCGCTGCTGTATCAAGTGGCGACGGGGTCGCTGTCACCCGGGGAGATTGCGGCACCGCTGCGGTCGCTACTGCGCGGGCATCGCGACACCTTCGTTCTGCTGGATGAGGCGGTCGGGCTGGACGCGAAGAACCGGCGGCTCGAACTGGCGCACGAGGCGCCGATGGCTTACACGCATTTGATTGTGGCAACGGGCGCTAGCAATCACTACTTCGGGCATGATGAGTGGCAGAAGATTGCGCCAGGGCTCAAGTCGATCGAGGACGCGACGGCCATGCGCCACAAGATTCTGGCGGCGTTCGAGGCTGCCGAGCGCGAACCTGACCCGGCGGTAAGGCGGGCCTGGCTTACGTTTGTGGTTGTCGGAGCCGGGCCGACGGGCGTGGAGTTGGCGGGGGCGCTGGCGGAGATCTCGCGCGATACGCTGCGCCGCGATTTTCGCAACTTTCGCACGGAGGACGCGCGGATTCTGTTGCTGGACGGCTCGCCACACGTGCTCCCGGCTTATCCGGAGGATTTATCGGAACAAGCGGCGCGCCAGCTTATTCATTTGGGTGTACGGCCGCGGACACGAGTGCAGGTGATTGCGATGGATGAGGAAGGGTTGACGCTGAAGACTCCGGAGGGGGAGGAACGGTTGGCGTCGCGCACGGTGCTGTGGGCGGCAGGAGTGCAGCCGTCGGCCTTCGGACGCGTGCTAGCTGAACATGCGGGCGCGAAGTTGGATCGTCAAGGACGCGTCATGGTGGCGCCGGATCTTTCGATACCCGGGCATCCTGAAATTTTCGTGATCGGGGATTTAGCGGCCCTGGAGCAGGACGGGAAACCTTTGCCGGGAGTGGCGCCGGTGGCGATGCATCAGGGGCGTTACGTCGCGGACTTGATTCGCGCGCAGGCAGACGGCCGCACGATGACGCTGTTTCACTATTTCAACAAGGGAAACCTTGCTGTGATCGGGCGGGCGGCGGGTGTGGCCGATTTTGGGCGTCTGCATTTCCACGGCTGGCCGGCGTGGCTGCTGTGGTTGTTCGTGCATCTGATGTATCTGGCGCAGTTCCGCAACCGCGTGCTGGTGTTTATACGGTGGGGCTTTCAGTACCTGACGTTCGATCGGGGCGCGCGGTTGATCACGGGCGACTAGTCGTATTCGTCCGATCCTTGCACCCACAGAAAAGATTGAATGTCGATCTTGTCTCGCGGACGGAGGTCTTCAAGGTCAGTGCGCGTGGTGTTCGCAAACCGCAGCAGACTGGCGTAGGTGGGCCAAGCGGGGCGCGAGTGGTATTCGAAATTGAAACCATATAGATCCGCCGCCTTGCGGGTGACATTCGGCTTCAAGAATATATGGCGTTCGGGACGGGCCAGGAATCCAAATACCGTCGCTACCGGCCAAGTTAATACTCGCGTTTGTCTGCGGGGTAAAGCGGCGAGCACATCGCACCAGGATTCGAAGCGCTGTTTCTCGGGACCCAGGCCGTGAAGGAAATCATAGAGTCCTAGAGCAAAGGCACGGGCGCCGCGCGAGGGACGCACTGCATCACGAACCGCCATTTTCTCGAAAGAAAAAAGAAGATTCGTGCGGGATTCTATGCGGACGGCGGTATCGGAAATCTCGCGGAACTTTTCGCGGCGGAGGAGTTCTTGAAATGCGCTCTGTCCCAATGCATCTTGCCAACGCACATGCGCAGACCACTTATAATCGCGCTCCCAGGCTAGATAGGTCTCGTCATAGAAACCTCCGGGAAAGATCCGCAGGAATTTTCGACGGCACGACGCGGCGCCCGCATACCTGCGCGGGACGACACTCAGACGCTGCGAAGCCTTGTGTGCGAGCGTTGAGCCCATCACTCGTTAGAGTGGCGGTCGGAGCTATTGTTTCGGCGTCAACCGCGTTGCAATAGAGGCCGCAACTCGCGGAAGTCCTTCACGGTTTCAAGCGCCAGGATCTTTTGGATCAGCTTGGCGGATTTCTCAGGGCCGAGGATGGGCGTCATCAGCTCGCGGGCCTTGGCGACCACTTCTTCGCGGGTCATGGGATTTTCGGCGGTGCCGCGGACGGCTTCTACTCGCTCGCTTAGCATGGTGCCGCCGGCGAGCGTCACTTCGACGATGGAGACGCGGGCGGGGTGGAGTTTGTCGAGTTCCACGTCGGCTTTCAATTCTACTTTGGCGCGTTGACGCAAGACGGCGGCGTCCTGCATGCGAGGCTTGTCGTGGGCGGCGGCGAAAGACGCGGTTTTATCGAGCAGCATCACCGCCATCATGTGTTGCAGGCTGATGTCGGGCATATCGCGGTTGTCGACGGTTTTTGCGTCGCCACTGGCCATGCGAACCAGTACCTTTTGTACCTGATCCGCCTCGAAGGGGTGCTTTTTGCGCATGGCTTCGAGGGCGTCGAGCGGGGCTTGGATGGGGGAGCCGACGGTCCACTTCTTAATGTTGGTGCGTGTGACTTCGTAACGCTCGCCAAGCTTGTCGATGAGGCCTTGAGGGTCGGACTTGGGATTGAACGCGAGCAAGAAGTTGTCCGCGCCAGCCATGATGTCATCGACGCCAGTGCCGCCGATCTGGATGAGCAGAGCGGCGCTGACGCCGTTGCGGGCGGGCCAACCGGCAAATACCAGAGACTTTTCGATGTGATCGGTATCGCGCTGCCACGCAGTGACACCGGAGGCTTGCTGGCCGGCGTAATCCAGAATCCAGCGCATCTGTTGCGCGTTGAGGCCCGCGACGCAACCGGCTGCGGCCGAGGAGCCGAAATCGCCGGCGATGCTGTGCGAGCTGTGGTGGGTGTCCAACTGGAAGTCCTGAGCGCCAAGGGTCATGGTGACGCGGGTGCCGATGTCGTAGCCGAGCGCGACCGCGCGCAGCATGCGAGTGCCGCCGGTGCCGAACTGTTCACTCGCGGCGAGCGTGGCGGGGACGATGGAGCAGCCGGGGTGCGATTGCGAGGGCGCGTGCGAATCGTCGGTTTCATCGGAGTGCGCCAGCATGCCGTTGACCATGGCGGCTTCGATGGGTCCGCAGAGAATGTTCGTGCCGACGACGGTGGCGGTCTTTTCGCCTGTGTGGGCTTTCGCCATGGCCTGCGCTACTTTGCCGGGAGGCAGCTCAAATGCCGGAAACCATCGCGGCTAGCGTGTCCAGAATGTGATGCTTGGTTTTCTCGATCACATCATCGGGAAGCGCGCGGGCGGCTGCTTCGGACATATAGTTGCCGAGCTTGACGATGACCGGGCTGGGCGGATTCGCGGCTCGGGCGGAGCGCAAAGAGACGGCCAGCGCGGCTGCGGATTTCAGAAGAGTTCGTCTGGTGGTCTGCATGATCGTCCTTTACTTCATCTCATTCTTGAAGGTGACGCCGCCCTTCATTACGAACTTGACGCGCTCCATTTCGGTGATGTCGGCCAGAGGATCGCCGGAGACGGCCACTAAGTCAGCGAACTTGCCCTTTTCGATGACGCCGAGGTCCTTGCCCATATTGAAATTCAGACTCTCGGCGGCATTGGTGGTGGCCATGCGCAGCGCGTCGGCGGGCTTCATGCCCCATTTAACAAACCAGGCGAATTGCGAGGCTTGCACGCCGTGTCCCTGGAAGTACGCTCCGCTGCCGAAGACTTCCTTGACGCCTTCTTTGAGCAAGCGCTTGAAACTCATCTCTTGCAGAACGAAGCGGGTGATCTTGCCGTTGGTGGCTTTGAGGTCTTTTACTTCGAGGTCTTCCATGAGATCCCAAAGGGTCTGCATGACGGGGCGCAGGGTGCCGTCGGCCAGGGGCGTCTTGAAAAGGCGAATGGTTTCGTCGTCGAGCCCCGCGGCTCCGGTCACGCCGACGATCACATGCATCGGCATATCGACGCCGGCTTCGAGGCAGTTGCGCAGGCCTTCGCCGCCGTAAGCGTGGCAGGCGACTTTCAGGCCGTGGCGATGGGCTTCGTCGACGATGGCTTGATTCTCTTCGAGCGTGAGAGACGGCACGTTGATCATCTTGCCGTCGGGCGTGAAGGCTCCGGCGCCGGAGGGTTGCGGGTAGCCGCTGCCTTCGTAGTCTTCGGTTTCGTAGACCTTGATCCAGTCGACGCCATAGTGGGCGTGGTCGCGCACGGCGGCGCGCGCGGTCCAGGGGCCGTTGATGCCCTGCGCGTTCTGCCACACTGGGGATCCGGGAGCGAAGCCGAAGGGCGCGACGGTATCGGGAGACGGATAATACGTAGCGCCGCGGGGATTCA
>JALYJH010000224.1 GCA_030775415.1 Acidobacteriota bacterium
GGCGGCGCTTTTAGTGCCAGCGGCGTTCGCATGGACCACGCGCTTAGTAGAAAAGGGCGCGGACGGTTTTACATCCAAGGTTACAGGAGCTTCGAAAACTGTGGGAAACATCGCGGGCACCTTGCACCGCTCCTTCAACGAGGCGAAAAGAGCCGGGATCGCGGAGATCAAACGCAGTCGTTCTCACGGAGGTAGCATCGCTGGTTAGGTTGCCGCCGACGACGAGTCGCCGGGCCGGAAGGACAATTCGCAACTCACTCGAGGATCAAGCGATGGTTCTGCGTGGTGATATGGGGGGTCCGAGCAGAGCCGGCGCAGGGCGGGAGTTCGCGGGTAGCGTAGTAATTTAGGCCGTACTGCCAAGTCCGGCCTACGTTATCTACACATCCCGTGGGGATGACGTCTTCGTGCGAACGCCAGAAGTTGCGAACAGACACGGTGGTATCGAGTGCGGGGAAAACCGTGTATTTCAAGTAGGCAGCCCCTAGAGCGGCCGCGACAGCTACCGTTAATAGCGCGTGTTCGGGTTTCCTTGCAAACATCCACACGGCTATTGCGGGGACCAGGAAGAGGAGTCCGGACGGAGCGAACACAATCTGTGTTCGGGAGAGTCCAGACAACAACGCGCCGGGCAGGATGGCGGTTAAGGTCGGGAGGGCGATTAGCAAGAGGGCGCTCACGGCGAGCCACATCGTCTTCGAGCGAGCCGATTCCCACGCCGCGGCTAGCAGGATCGCGAAGCCAGGTAGCAGGGGGAGTAGATATCCGGGAAGTTTGTTTCTAGCTATGGAGAAGAACGCTAATCCGTAGAAAAGCCACAGGGCGAGCACAAGAAGGCGGCGGTCGCTGTAGAGATGGCGCTTGGCGAGCAGGAGGGCGAGAGGGGTCCAGGGGAAGAGTCCCGCTAAAAGGACGGGGATGTAATACCAGACGGGCTGGACGTGTTCGAGGGAGGGCGTCAGGAAGCGGGCTACGTGCTGTTTCCAGAAAAAGTCATCCCAGAAGGCGTGGCCATTGCGCAGCGCGCACAGGATGAACCAAGGGGCGGCTACGATAACGGCGGCTAAGAGCACCTGAAAACGTTTGCGCGCGATCAGCAGCAGCGGCGCGAACAGCACCAGGGGGACGAAACCTTTCCCTAAAATCGACAGGCCGAGAAATGCGCCGGCCAGCGGGGCTTGGCGGTCAAGGAAGAGTGCGATAAGTATGGCAGTGCTTAGGGCGGCGGACATCGGAAGGTCAGTTAAGGCGGCGAAACTGTAGGCCATCCAGCCAGCGGCTGTGGCGAGGATGCAGGTAGCGGCTAACGCCAGGAGTGGGGTGAATTCTCTGGCGAGAACGACATAAAAGAAGATTAGAAACGCCACGCTGATCAGGGCTACGGGGAGGCGAGCGGCCCATTCGTCAGGCAAGTGCATCAGATGGCCTGACGCGGTCAGCCAGTATGTCAGGGGCGGCTTTTCGAACCACGGCTCTCCGTTGAGGCGTGGGGTAATGGCGTGGCCGGTGACTGCCATATCGCGGCCGATCGCGGCATAGCGGGGCTCGTCGGGTCCTAGAAAACCGACTCCGCCCAATTGAAAAACATACAACAGCAGCAGGGGGACGATGAGCCAGCTTCGCGACAAGTCTTCAGTATAATGAAGCGACGCGCTTCTAACATCTTGAAGGCTGGCGCGTCAAAGGGATTGAGAAATGAAAATTGTCGCGAGTTTCCTGCTGGCCAGCATCGTGCTGCTGGGCCAAGCTCAAAACAGAGCCAAGTCCGCGCTCGACAAGCCCACGCTGGAGGCGTATCTGCGCTACGCGGAGTTGTGGATTCCGCAAGTCACGGTGAATATTGACGATCCCACGCCTTCAACCACGCTGGATGGCTATTACGACGTGAACGTGCACCTGGTTTACAACGGGGCGACTAAAGACGAGTTCTATTACGTCTCGAAAGACGGCAAGAACATTATTAAAGGGCAGACTTATAACATCACGCGGAGTCCGTTCGCGAGCAATCTTGATTTGCTGAAGACGGACGGTCAGCCCAGTTACGGGGCCGGTCCTGACCCGGTTGTGAATCTGGTGGCGTTCAGCGATTTTCAGTGTCCGTTTTGCCAGAAAGAGGAACAGGAGCTGCGCAAGAACATTCCGATGGCGTTCGGCGATAAGGTGCGGGTGACATTCGTCGATTTTCCATTGACGCAGATTCATCCTTGGGCAATGAAGGGATCGATTGCAGGGCGGTGCGCGTATCGCACGAGCCCGGCGGCTTTCTGGGAGTATCACGACTGGGTTTACGAAAATCAGAAAGATATTACGCTAGAGAACTTTGACAACAAATTCCAGGAATTCGCTAAGAGTAAGGGTCTGGATGCGTTGCAGCTCGGCCGCTGCATGGACGACAAATCGTCGGCTGCTGAAGTGGAAAAGAACATGGAGCTTGGACATAAGCTGGCGGTGAGCGCGACGCCCACTATTTTCATCAATGGCCGGAAGCTCGACGGCGGCGTGGATTGGAATGTGCTGCAGCAGTTATTGCAGATTGAGATCGATCATAGGGCGGCGGAGGCGAAGACGGTGGCAGCGGCTGGGGAACCAAAGAAGGACGATAGCTGCTGCACGGTGGAGATTCCTAAAGTCGGAGCGAAGAAGTAGCTGATGCGGAAAACTGCCCAGTGGATGTTGTTGCTTACGCCGCTGGCGCTGCTTGCCGCGGATGTCAATCCTGACACTTACCTGGCACACATTAAGTATCTAGCGTCGCCGGAATTAAAGGGTAGGGCGACGGGGAGTCCGGAGCTTGAAAAAGCCGCGGCTTATATCGCTGGCCAGTTCCAGTCTTTCGGACTGAAGCCAGTGAGCGGGAAGAGCTACGAACTGGCTTTTCCGGCAGAGTTGGGCGCCGAACTGGGGCCGGATAACGGCTTCGCGTTCACTGACGCGGGCGCTAAACAGACATTGAAGGAAGGCCAGGATTTCGTTCCATTCAGCTTTTCTACCAACGGAAAGTTTAACGGAGCCGTGGTGTTTGCGGGATACGGCGTCACGGCCAAGGAATACAATTATGACGATTACGCGGGCATAGATGTTAAGGACAAGCTGGTCCTGATTCTCCGCCATGAGCCGCAGGAAAACGACGACAAGAGTATTTTTGCGGGCAAGAAGCTGACCGGGCACGCTACGTTCGTCAGCAAGATGGTGAACGCTAAGATGCATGGGGCTCGCGGGGTGATTTGGGTCAACGATCTGGCAGCGCATTCGGCTGCCGACGATAAGCTGGAGAAGTTTGGGCCGAATGGCGGTCCGCGTGATGCGGGGATCTTTTTTGTCCAGATGAAGGCGGCGGAGGCCGCGGAATGGCTGCGCGCGGAAGGACGGGATCTGTGGCAGATCGAAAAGGACATAGACAGGGATCTGAAGCCGCGGTCGTTTGCGTTGGCGAAAGTGTATGTGGACTTGTCGGTGGATTTGATTCATGAAACGAAGACCGTTCATAACGTCGCCGCCTATTTGCCGGGCAAGACGCCGGAGTATGTGATTATCGGCGCGCATTACGATCATCTGGGATTGGGCGACGAGCATTCGCTGGCTCCGAACCAGATGGGGGTGGTGCATCCAGGCGCGGACGATAATGCTTCGGGGACCGCTGGCGTGATTGAGCTGGCGCGCTGGTTTTCAAAACAGCCGCAGCCAAAACGCGGGATTCTGTTCATGACATTCGCGGGCGAAGAACTAGGGCTGCTGGGTAGCAACTGGTACGTGAATCATCCGGCGCTTCCTGAAAAAAACGCCGTCGCGATGCTGAACCTGGACATGATTGGGCGCGTCCAGGGCGGCAAGGTGTTTGTGAGCGGGGCGCAGACAGGGACCACGTTCGCGAAGGTCCTGCAGGAAGTGAAATTGCCCGCGCCGCTGCGGATTGACGAGTCGGGGAAGAATTCCGGTACGAATATGAGCGATGCCAGCGATCACGCGTCGTTTGCAGCAAAACAAATCCCAGTGTTGTTTTTCTTCTCAGGGCTACATGCGGATTATCACAAGCCCAGTGACACCGCGGATAAAATTGACGCTGCCGATGCCGCGAAATTACTGGATTACGTAGCCGATATCGCTACGCATCTTGCGAACGACGCCGATCGCCCGGCGTTCGTACGCGTGGCGCGGCCACCGGCAGGTCCAGTGTCGGGCGGCGGCGGAGCGTCCGGATACGGACCAGATTTCGGGAGCATTCCGGATTTCAATGAGCCGCCGAAGGGCGTACGGTTTGCGGATATCCGCGAAGGAAGTCCAGCGGCGAAGGCGGGGCTGAAGCCGGGCGACATCATGATCGAGTTTGCGGGCAAGCCGATCGGCAATCTTTACGATTTCACCTATGCTCTGCGTGATAGCAAAGTTGGCGATTTAGTACTAGTGAAAGTCCTTCGCGGGGACCAGACAATTGATGCCAAAGTACTGCTCACGGAACGAAGGTAATTTGTCATACTGAGTTTGTCAGAGGCAAGCCTGGAGGCAAATGAACGCTCGCAAATTACCCCCGCTGATTCTGCATCCTTTCGCCGACGCTAACGGCCCGGAAAAGCTGGTCGAGAGTTCGCGCGCAAGTCTGGTACTACAAGGGCTGCTACCGGCGGGGGATCGCAATACTCAGGATGTCGAGCGGACGCTCCTCGATGGGCGTTTCTGCGAAATCCGTATGCTGTTTTATGTAGGCAAGGATTTGCTGCGTTGGATCGAGCAATGCCTGGAACTGGTGGAACGGACACCTGAATTGTCCGGCACGGGCATTAAGTACCAGAGCTTTGCAGCGTACCTGGTGGGCCATACGCCGGAAGCGGTGCAGGCGAAACTCAAGAAGTGGGGCGTGGCGGATTACCGGGCGATTTTCTCGCGCGCACTGGGCTTGAGCGCGGTCTTCGGTGAGGTGCCTCAGCCCGGTATGCTGACGGACGAGTTTATTCGCCACTACTATCGCTATGCCGATCAGTTTTTTCAGATCCGGCAGGGCGAAGCCGTATTCACCGATGTTTCCACGCTCGGGTTTGAACTGGAAATTTTCGCTTCCGGTGAATACTCACGCATGCTGGAACGCGAATGGGCTGAGACATAAGCCTAGACGCCTCCGTTCCCTACCCTTCTTTCCGGCGCTGCTAAGATAGCTTTAAGAGAAAAGCCGTGAGATCCCTGCTTAGCATTGCTTTCGCGATTCTGCTGGTGTCTGCCCCGGCATCCGCGCAAAGAGATTTATCAGGCGAAACGCGTATGCGGCTGATGCTGGGCGAGTTGGATAACCTCGGCAGCGTCATGATGATTGCGGCGCATCCTGACGATGAAAATACGGCGCTTCTCGCGTATCTAGCACGGGGGAAGCATGTACGCACAGCTTACCTTTCTCTGACCCGCGGCGAGGGTGGCCAGAACCTGATTGGCAGCGAGAAAGGGGACGCGCTGGGGATTGTCCGCACTGAGGAATTGCTGGCGGCGCGGCGGATCGATGGGGCTGAGCAGTATTTCACGCGAGCTATCGATTTTGGTTTTACCAAGACGGTGGATGAGACGCTGGGAAACAAGTGGCCGCGCGAGCAATTACTGGGAGATGTGGTGTGGGCCATCCGGCGT
>JALYJH010000225.1 GCA_030775415.1 Acidobacteriota bacterium
CGCGAGGATAGGGTGAATAACGCGCAGGCGGATGAGGAAGCTGGCGGTGGAGGAAAAGTCGTCGCGCATGCCTTCGGCTAAAGTGTGAGCGGGGAAAAGCGTGTCGCCGAGAGCGGTAATCGCTCCGGCGATGGCTACGAGAACCAAGGCGATTAATGGCCAGGACAGGACGAGTGAGAACTTACCCATCTTACGCGTAGCCGCGCGCGCCGTGAGTGCCAGCGACGCCAGCAGTAGAAACGTGTTCACCAAATGAAGACCGAGCGAATAAACCCGGCCCACGGATTCATTGCGGGCCACATGGCCGAGCAGGACCAGTGAAGCTCCAAGCAGGGCTTCGGTCAGAATAAAAACCAACGACCACGCGGCCCAGCGGCGCGCGGGATGCCCGGAGGCGAAAGTCTTCCAAGCCCCCAAAACGATTGCGACGACAAGCACGAGGGCCGCGCCGCTCATGAGGCGATGGGTAAGCTCGATGGCGGTGCCGATTTTCGAGACGTCAGGCAAGACATCGCCGTTGCAGAGCGGCCAGTGCCCGCCGCAGCCCGCTCCGGAACCTGTGGCGCGCACGATAGCGCCCCATAGGATGACGGCTACGTTATAGGCGAGAACTCCCCAGGCGAAGCGTGCGAAGCGGAGATGGGCTGCGGCCTCGGACGGGCGGGGAGGCGCCGCAAGAACCTGCATGCTTCCAGGATACTTCTAAGCGGCGCGACGGCACGCCAGCGACTGCTCGGCGATTTCAGCGGCGACGGGTTTCGAGAACAGGAAGCCTTGGCCCTCCTCGCAGCCCATATCCAGCAGGAGGGCGCGCTGGCTTTCTGTCTCGATGCCTTCGGCGACTACGGTCATATGCAGGGTACGCGCTAAATTGAGTATGGTCTCAACGATGGCGCGGCTTTCGGGATCTAAGTCCAGGCGCTGCACGAAAGAGCGGTCGATTTTCAGAGAATCGAAGTGCAGGTTCCGCAGGCAGCTCAGCGAGGAATAGCCGGTGCCGAAGTCGTCGAGGTGAAGGCGAATATTCAAGGCCCGCAGGCGCGCGAGCACTTCGCGCACCGCATCTATTTCCGGAATCAGCGCGCTTTCGGTCAGCTCCAGATGCAGGCTCTCTGGCGGGATGCCAGTTTCAGCAAGGACTCTTTCCACCGCGCCGACGATCTGAAATCCTTTGAGCTGTTTGACCGACACATTGATGTTCATCGACAGCGGAGCCCCCGGAAACTTAGTCTGCCAAGTGTTCAGTTGCGAGCCGGCTTGGCGCAGAATCCAGGCTCCCAAAGGAACGATCAAGCCGGTATTTTCCGCGATAGGAATGAACGTGGACGGCTGGATCAGACCGAGCTGCGGATGATGCCAGCGCAGCAGTGCCTCGAAGCCCAGAACCGCTCCGCTGTGCAGATTTACTTTCGACTGATAAAACGCGAGCATCTGATTGCGTTCCAGAGCCTGATACAAATCGACGGCCATGGCTAAGCGGGCGTGAGCGCGTTGGCGCAGGCGCTGGTCAAATACTTCGCATTCGTTGCGGCCGCGCTGCCGCGCATTAAACATGGCTAGGCGAGCGTCGCGCAGCAACTCGGCGGCGATGGTTTGCGGACTATTGCACAGGGCGATTCCGGCGCAGCTGCTGATTGAAATGGAAGAATTTTCCAGACGAAAAGGCTTTGCGAGTGAAGACAAGAGAGCTTGCGCGAGAGCTTGCGCCTGCCCTACCAGCGCCGCATCGAGCAGAATGGCGAACTCATCGGCTCCCACGCGCGCCAGCAGCGTCGAGGGGTGGATGGCGGATTCTGTAATTACGCGGCGGAAGCGAGCGGCCGCTTCTAGCAATACTTGATCGCCTATATGGTGGCCCAGGTTATCGTTCAAGTTTTGAAAACCGTCCAGGTCGAGCAGCAGAACCGCCACCGATTTGCCAGGGCGGTGCCCGGACAGCGTGTCTTCGAGGCGGCTCAAAAACAGGGTGCGGTTGCCAAGGCCGGTGAGCGGATCGAGCAGGCGGCTTTCGCGATCGGCTTGCGAGCGCAGGAGGTGGGTCTGAATGCGCGCGTCCATCACCGGCAGGTCGACCGGCTTGGAGACGAAATCATTGGCGCCCTGGCCCAAGGCGTCAACGATGGCTTCGCTGTCTTCGACGGCGCCGATCATGATGACGGGGAGCTGGCTGGGTGAATACGTGGCGCGCAGCAAACGCAACAAATCGAGCCCACTGATGCCGGGCATCATTTGATCCAGCAAGACTAAATCGAAATGCGCGTGATTGATTTTTTCGAGCGCCTCCTCACCATTTTCAGCGATCTCAATTTGATAGCCGCGGTAAGCCAGACTTCCTAACAGCAGATTGCGATTCGCCGGGTTGTCGTCGACCACCAGCAGTTTGCAGGGATCCGGGGCCACAGGTTCTCTTCGGCCGAAGCGCGTGGACCGTGAAGAAATTTATTGACGGGGGCGGGAAGGTTATGTTACCCATAGAGCTATTCCAAGGTTCTCGCTCCTTCGGGGGCGGGTGAAAAGGGAAGCGGGTGTGAATCCCGCACGGTCGCGCCACTGTGAGCAGCGAGCGGACCGGCAAATAATAGCCACTGTTTCTTCGGAAATGGGAAGGCCGCCGGTTTGCGATGACCTGTCAGTCAGGAGACCTGCCTTGGTCAAGGAGGCGCGTTACCTCGTCTTATGACGACTAAAATACTCGTGTTGTTTTATGCCTCGGCTATGGCCGCGGCGATTGCGGGCGAAGCTCCGTCGGTGAGCGGCTCCGTAAAAGATCCACAAGGACGTCCGGTAGTGTCGGCGGCGGTCAGTTTGTTTTCGCGCAGCAGCAGTGCGACGATGACAACGACCAGTGACAGCCAGGGCGCGTATCGTATTCAAGGCGTAGCGGCGGGCGACTATTTGCTGCGCGCCGAGGCTCCCGGGTTTGCGGTCTATTTAGAAGAACGCTTGCAGGTGGACTCGCCTGTAAGCCGCGAGATCGCGCTACAAGTGGCCGGCGTTCGCGAACAAGTTGTTGTGACGGCGGCGGGGACTTCGCAAGCCTTTGATGAAGTTTCAAAAAGCGTCGCGGTGATCGACCGCACCGAGGCGGCGGAGCGGGACGTCGCAAGCCTCACCGAAGCTGTGGACTTGGCGCCCGCTGTCCGCGTGCAAACACTGGGCGGACCGGGGCAGGAAGCGTCTATTCACATTCGTGGCATGCGCGATATCGACACGGCTGTAATAGTCGATGGCATGCGATTGCGCGACGCTGCGATCTTGCATGGCGATGCTACCGGACTAATTGAAGATCTGCTGTTTGTCAATCCCAGCCGTGTCGAAGTACTCAACGGGGCGGGATCTTCACTCTACGGCACCAGCGCCGTAGGGGGCGTGGTCAACATCGTCACTGACGAAGGCGGCGGACGGACGCGCGGCAGCGTGCTGACCGAGGGCGGTTCGCTCGGTACGATGCGCGGCCGTGCCCAAGTGGCCGGGGGCGCTTTCAACGAGCGTCTGCAATACAGCGCTGGCCTCGCTTACGTGAATGTGCTCGAAGGTGTCGACGGTGACGATCCGTTTCGCGACACCAGCGCGCAGGGCAGCATGAGTTACCGCTTGACGAACACAACGTTGCTGCGGGCGCGGGTGTTTGGCGGTGATTCGTTTGCGAAAAATAATTCGAGTCCGCTGCAGATGGGAACGGTCCCGGCGACCGGAATCGTCAAGGCGGTGCCGTTCGTCACGTTTCTACCGGGCGCGGACGATCCCGATAGCACGCGAGCGGCGAGGTTTCTGAACGCAAGTCTGACACTCGAAGGGCAGCCGCTGGCGAAGCTGAATTATTCGTTGTCGTATCAAACGCTGGCGTCGAGCAGGCGCTATGGCGACGGGCCGGCGGGCAGCGGATACCAGCCCTTGGGCAATCAGCGCTCCGTGTATGACGGGCGGATTCAAACGTTAAACGCGCAGCTGCATTACCAGCCGAGCACAGCGCATTTGTTTACCGCTGGCTATGAATTCGAGGGCGAGAATTATGCGTTCGATTTTAGGGATGCGAGCGATCCGGGAGCAGCCTCCGGCGTTAGTGCCACGCAAAAAAGCAACGCGTTGTTCCTACAGGACCAAACGCGCTGGCTCGGCGGGCGATTGCTGATCACCGGCGGATTTCGCGCGCAGTATTTTTCGCTGGACCGGCCGGATTTGCTGCCGCTGGCGTCGGCTCCTTATCAGGGCGCGGCGATTACTTCGCCGCCGGCGGCTTACACCGGCGATGGGTCCGTCGCGTACTTCTTTCGTAAGTCGAATACCAAGCTGCGCGGGCATGTGGGTCGCGGCTATCGAGCTCCGTCGCTCTATGAACGCTTCGGATCGGGATTCGATTCGACTTTCGGTTACACGACCTACGGCGATCCACGGTTGGCGCCGGAGCATTCGATCAGCTTCGATAGTGGCGTCGATCAGACGTTTGCGAAAGGGCGAGTACGCGCTTCGGCTAGTTACTTTTACAACAGTCTGCAGCAGGTGATCGCGTTTGCGACCCTGACGGGCCCCGACCCCTTTGACCGGTTTTTAGGGTATTACAATTCACGGGGCGGGATCTCACGCGGTATCGAGACAAAGGTTACGCTGGAGCCCATCGCGGCAGTCAATTTTTCGGCAAGCTATACCTATGTGAATGCAGTGGAGCGTGCTCCGGTGGCTAGCGCCTGGCGCACGCTGGAAGTCCCCCGTCACCAATTTTCAGCGGCCCTAACTTGGCGCGCGGGGAAGCGGATGCTTTTCACCTTCGACACTCTGGACGCGGGAAACTATCTAGGCCCGCTATTTTCCGATGTCACATTTTCATCGCGCGCATACAGCTTCGACGGACTCCGCCGCGTGAATGCGGGCGCCAGCTACCGACTGCCGTTAAGTGAGACCCGGGCCGTCCGCTTCTTCGTGCGCGGCGAGAACTTACTGAATCAGAACTATTTCGAGAACGGTTTTCGCACGCCGGGGCGCACGATGAACGGCGGAATTCAATTTGAGTTCTGACGCGCCCAGTTTATTTGCTGCTTGATGATGTCACGCGGGTAAGTCATTTCAACTTTCGTGACATTGCCTTTGGCGTCGAGGGTGGGCTGTAGCTCGGGATATACGCCCGCCCAATACGTCGGAAGATTAAGCGAGGCGTAGCGCGCGACTATTTGATCCCGAACTTTTGGATCGAAATGGACGCCGTATTTGTCCACCAGGGCTTTGATCGCGGGGTAATCGCCTTCGGCTTTGATGCGCATCAGTTCGGCCAGCAGCATGCCGACCCCTTTTCGCATTTTGTCGAAATCATTAACAGTTATGTAAACTTTGCCATCCCTGGTGAAGCGCACGATGCCGCCCGTTTTATCCATGATGTAGTTGACGATCATCTGGCGATCGCGCTGGTGGTCTTCTTCAATAGTGTCGCCCTTGGGGATGGCACGAAGCTGCAGTAGGGCCACGCGGGCGGTCTGGTAGTACATCGCCTTGGCGACGTCAGGGCTGGAGATCAGGCCCAGTTCTTTGAGCTTGGGATTCCACACATCCCACAGCGCACAGAGGTCGGCG
>JALYJH010000226.1 GCA_030775415.1 Acidobacteriota bacterium
CGGTGGACCTGTTCCGCCGCGCCGGATTTCAGATCACTACCAGCAGCCGCTCCTATTTTCCGGCGATTGACGACCCCGAAATCGAGTGCATGCTGATTCGCGCGCAGGAAATGGCGCGCTACGTCGAAGACGGAGTACTCGACGCGGGACTCACGGGCCGCGATTGGGTGGAAGAAAACGAAGCTAAAGTCGAGAACGTGGCCGATCTCATTTACGCCAAGCAGAGCTTCGGCAAAGTGCGCTGGGTACTGGCGGTGCCGGAAGCTTCGCCCTTCAAATCAGTGAAGGACCTGCAAGGCAAGATCATCGCGACGGAGCTAGTGGCTGCGACTAAGCGTTATCTGGAACGCAACGGCGTCACCGCGAAAGTCGAATTCAGCTGGGGCGCGACTGAGGTGAAGCCGCCCGAACTCGCCGACGCCATCGTCGAGGTCACCGAGACCGGTTCCTCTCTGCGCGCGAACAAACTGCGCATCATTGAGACCGTGCTGGAATCCAACACCCAATTAATCGCCAACGTTTCATCCTGGAAAGACCCCGAAAAGCGCCAAAAACTCGAAGACATGAAGATGCTGCTACAGGGCGCGATTAACGCGCTGGGAAAAGTTGGCTTGATGCTCAACGTTGAAAAACTCAATCTTGCCGCGGTACTGGCCGTGCTGCCCGCGCTGAAGCGCCCCACGATTTCGACGTTGAGCGAAGACGGCTGGCTGGCCGTCAACACGATTCTCGAAGAATCCACCGTGCGCACCATCATTCCGCGACTGAAAGGCGCCGGCGCGCAAGGTATCGTCGAATATCCGCTGAACAAAATCATAATGTAATGATTCGCATCCTCACAGCGAAAGACGCGGGTTCGCTTATTCAGCGCAAAACGGCGCGTCTCGAAGAAGCCGAGCGCATCGTTGCTCCCATACTCGCCTCGGTACGCGATCGCGGGGATGCGGCGCTGCTCGAATACGCGCGCAAGTTTGACGGCTTCGATGGCGCCAGCGTCCGCGTGAGCATTCAAGGGGCGCTGCAGCCCGCTTTCGCGCAAGCGCAGCTCCCGCGGGAATGGTTCACGGACTTCCCCGACGGGCGCCGCCTGGGACAGATCGTGCGCCCTCTCGACGCCATGGGCGCTTACGTTCCAGCGGGGCGCTATCCGCTGCCGTCGACTTTATTGATGACAGTGATCCCCGCGCAAGTCGCCGGTGTGCCAGTCACGTGCGTAGCGTGCCCACATCCCAGCGCTGAAATCATGGGCATCGCACAATGGCTCGGGGTCACGCACATGTTCCGTATGGGTGGCGCGCAGGCCATTGCCGCTCTAGCTTATGGAACCGAGACCGTGCCGAAAGTCGACCGCATTGTCGGCCCCGGCAATATATATGTCGCCGCCGCCAAGAAAATGCTCGCGGGCGAGACGGGGATCGACTTCGTGGCAGGACCCACTGAGATTGTCATCATCGCCGCCGACGGCGACCCGCGCTGGATCGCCGCTGATTTACTGGCGCAGGCGGAGCATGACGTGGACGCTTCCGCCATCTTGCTCACGACGTCGCGCAGCCTGGCGGATGCCGTTGCCAAAGAAGTGGACGCGCAGCTTGCGACTCTGCCCACTGCCGCGGTAGCACGGGCATCGATTGAAGCGAATGGCGCGATTGTGATCCTGGACAGCTTGGAGCAAGCCGTGGCCATGTCCAACTCTCTTGCTCCAGAACATTTGGCGTTGCACGACGGTAGCCTGCTCGCGAAGATCCGTCACGCCGGTGCGGTGTTCATTGGCGCGGCGAGCCCTGAGTCCGCGGGCGATTATGCTTCTGGTCCCAACCACGTCCTGCCGACTTCTGGAGCGGCCCGCCAGCGTGGTGGACTCTCCGCCGCGGACTTCGTAAAGGTCATCGCCGTGCAACAACTGAGCCGTGAAGGTCTGGCGAAATTAACACCCGCGATCGCGGCGCTGGCCCGCGCGGAGGGCCTGGAAGCCCATGCCCGTTCGGCCGAGGTGCGAAATGAGTAAGGGGCTGACGCCGCGTTCCGCCGTGCAGAAGATGGCGCCGTATCATCCGCCAACAGGTGGGCGGCAAGGAAAACTGCGCCTCGACTTTAACGAGAATACAGTCGGCTGCTCGCCGAAGGTGATCGAGTACCTGAAGGAAAAGCTGACCGCGGATGCGTTGACCATATATCCGGAATATGTCGACGCGATGCGCGAGCTGGCCGCCTACTTCGCCGTGGCGCCGGGAGAGCTGCTGCTTGCAAACGGCACCGATGAAGCAATTCAGGTTCTGATCAACACCTTCGTGGACGATGCCGGCGACGTACTTTTACTGAAACCGTCTTACGCGATGTACCGCTTCTATGCCGAACTGGCGGGCGCGAGCGTCCGCGAAATCGATTATGTCCCCCAGGATCTGTCGTTCCCGCTGGATGAATTCATCGCGGCGATTCGCCCCACCACGCGTGCCATTCTGATTGCGAATCCCAACAATCCGACGGGAACTGGAATCGATCTCGACGGCATCCGCCGCATCCTGGCCGCCGCGCCCGAGGCCGCCGTTTTAATCGACGAAGCCTACTTCGAATTCTGCGGGGTCACTGCCCTGCCCCTGGTGCGCCAACATCCAAATCTATTTGTGAGCCGCACCTTTTCGAAAGTCTTCGGCATGGCGGCAATGCGCTGCGGATGCCTGTTTTCCACGGTGGAAAACGTTCGCTGGATGCAGAAGGCGCAATCGCCCTACAGCGTGAATATGCTGGCGGCGCTAGCGGCGCGGGCGGCTATCAAGGATCGTGAGTATATCGCGAACTATGTAAAAGAAGTGCTGGCGGCGCGCGAGATGGTATACGACGGGCTGCGCCGCCTGGGGATCCCCTACTTCCCCAGCCACGCAAATTTTGTACTCTTTCGCGCCGGCGACCGCGCCGTTTCCATTCGCGACGCGCTCCGCGAGCGCGGCGTCCTGATTCGCGATCGCAGTTACGAAATTCCGGGCTGCGTCCGCGTGACCATCGGCAATCGCGCGCAGATCGAGCGCTTCCTGAGCGAATTGGAGGCGATGTGGACTCGCTAATCGTCTTCGACATGGACGGGGTGCTGGCGGAAGTGACGGAATCGTATCGGGAATCGATTGTTCAGACAGTCCGCTACTTTACCGGACAAACCGTGACGCGCGACACGATTCAGGATTATAAAAACCAGGGCGGCTGGAATAACGACTGGGCTTTGTCGCAGAAAATCGCCGCAGACTTGGGAACGCCAGTTGAATACGAGACGGTGATTGAGAAGTTCAACGAATTCTTTCTGGGTGAAAATGGCAATGGCCTGGTCACACGCGAGAGCTGGTTTCCCAAGCCGGGCTTGCTCGATCGTCTGGCGGCATCCCACGGACTCTCGCTCTTCACGGGTCGCCTGCGCTATGAAGCCGATATTACGCTGCGGCGCTTTGCGCCCGGCGTGAAGTTCGACCCAGTGATTTGCGCCGACGACGTAACGGCCGCGAAGCCCGCGCCGGAGGGGCTTGTGGCGATTCAGCAGCGCAAGCCCCGGCACAAGCTATGGTATGTGGGAGACACGGTCGATGACGCGCGCTGCGCTCGCGCCGCGGGAGTCCCTTTTATCGGAATTGCCGCACGCACGCACACCAAGCGCGATGAATTAATTCGCTTGTTTCAAAGCGAGAACGCCGTGGCGATTCTTGAAAACATCAACGAGATTGAGGGAGCGCTATGAAAACCCGCAAGGCGTCGGTCGAGCGCATCACCAAGGAAACGCAGATCCGCGGCAGCCTGGTGATTGATGGGCAAGGCACTTATCAGATCTCAACCGGCATCCGCTTTTTCGATCATATGCTGGAGCTGTTCGCGAAACACGGCGGTTTTGATTTAAAGCTGAAGGCTGCCGGGGATCTGGATGTTGACCAGCACCATACCGTCGAGGACGTGGGCATCGCGCTAGGGCAATTGTTTGCGAAAGCGCTGGGAGATCGTAAAGGGATCAATCGCGCGGGGTACTTCGTGTTGCCGATGGATGAAACCTTGGCCGTGGTGGCGGTGGATCTGGGCGGACGGCCAGCGCTTGTGTATCAGGATCGCGTGCGGGTGCGGCTGGTGGGCGATCTGCAAACGGAACTGGTGGAAGATTTCTTCGGGGGTTTTGTGAATCACGCGGGCGCGAACCTTCATGCGAAGGTGCTGTACGGACGTTCCAATCATCACAAGATCGAGGCGATTTTTAAGTGCTTCGCGCGGGCCCTGCGCTACGCCTGTTCGACGGATGTCCGCTTGAAGGATCAGTTGCCGTCGACGAAGGGGTTGTTGTGATTTCAATATTCGACTACGGCGCGGGCAATTTGCGCTCGGTGCAAAATACTTTAGGGGCGCTGGGGGCGGAATACGAACTGATTCGCGACGCGGCGGGTATTCGTAAAGCCAGCAAGCTCATTCTGCCCGGTGTGGGGCACTTTGGGCAGATGATGCGCGCTCTGGATGAGCTCGACGTGCGCGGGGCTTTGGTGGAATCGATTCGCAGCGGGGTTCCGTTTCTGGGAATCTGCCTGGGGATGCAGGCCCTGTTTACGTCGGGCGAAGAAGCTCCGGAAGAGCGTGGCTTGGGAATTTACCCGGGCGAGGTCAAGCGGTTTCAGGGCGGCATGCGCATCCCGCACATGGGCTGGAATCAACTGGAGCGCGTGCGTGACTCTATGCTGCTGCGCGGTACCGGGGACAACCCGTATGTCTATTTCGCGCACAGCTACTATGCGCCGGTGGTTCCGCAGACGGCGGCGATCTGCAATTATTCCCTTCCCTACACGGCGGTGCTGGAACGGGACAACGTCTGTGGAGTGCAATTTCATCCGGAGAAGTCGGGCGACCTGGGATTGAAGATCGTGCGCAATTTCGTGGAGAGCTAGGTGCTGGCAAAAAGAATTATTCCGTGTCTGGATGTCACCGGCGGGCGCGTGGTTAAAGGCGTCAACTTCGTGAACTTGCGCGATGCCGGCGATCCGGTGGAGTTGGCGGCGCGCTATAACCAACAGGGCGCGGACGAATTGGTATTCCTGGACATCACGGCGTCGAGCGACGGGCGCGACACCATGGTCGATGTAGTCGCGCGTACGGCTCGTGAGGTATTCATTCCGCTGACGGTGGGCGGAGGGATCCGATCGGTGGACGATGCGCGCAAGATTTTGCACGCGGGGGCGGATAAGGTCAGCGTGAATACGGCGGCGGTGCATCGGCCCGAGCTCATTCGTGAACTGTCGCAGGAGTTCGGCGCGCAGGCGGTGGTGCTGGCGATCGACTCGCGGAGGCGCGCGGATGGCGGGTGGAATGTTTTCACCAAAGGCGGGCGGTTTGACGAAGGGATCGACGCGGTGGAGTGGGCCGCGCGTGGCGAGGGGCTGGGCGCGGGGGAAATCCTTTTAACTTCGATGGACACTGATGGCGTGCGCACGGGGTTTGACTGCGCGCTGACAACTGCGGTGCGTAGCGCTACGCACATTCCGGTGATTGCGTCGGGGGGCGCGGGCAAGCCGGAAGATTTCGCGGAGGTGCTCAAGGG
>JALYJH010000227.1 GCA_030775415.1 Acidobacteriota bacterium
CGCGTGCACCGCCTGGAAACGCTGGAACTGCCGGTTTCGTCTTCCGAAATCCGCGACGCGTTAGCGCGCGGAGAAAGCCCGTCTGAATTGCCACCGGCGGTTGCCGATTACATTCGCGCCAACGGTTTGTATCAGTGATCCCTCGCGGTAACCAGGTCCGTGACGGCCGTCAAGGCTCGCTGATAGGCCGATGCGGGGAACTCGCCAATGATGGCGCGAGCCTTTTCCGTGAACGCCTGCGCCCGTTCCTGCGCGCGTTCGATTCCTTGATGACGGTGCAGAATATTGAGGATCTTGCTGAAGGGAACCTGGTCGTAGTTCCCGTCCGCTAACACCGTTTCGACCAGCTTGCGTTCCTCGCTATCGGCCGTTTCGAGCGCGTAAATCAGAGGCAGCGTGATTTTGCCTTCACGCAGGTCGTTGCCCACGGGCTTGCCGAGAATCTTTTCGCGCGAGGTGAAATCTAAAATATCGTCGACCAGCTGGAACGCGATGCCCAGGTTCCAGGCGTATTCCGCCAGGCGCGTTTCGACGTCTTCGCCCGCCGCCGCGCTGATCGCGCCCAGACGCGCGCACGCGGAAAACAAGCTAGCGGTTTTGCGGTCGATCAATTCAAAATAGTCCGCTTCACTGATGCCGATTTTGCCGATGCGTTCAAGCTGTAGAAGCTCGCCCTCCACCATCATCTGCGTCAGGCTGATCAGCAGGTCGAGCGTGGGAAAGTTGCGCTCGCGAACCGCCAACTGGAATGCCTGCATGTAAAGCCAGTCGCCCGCAAGCACCGAAGTGTGATTGCCCCATACGACGTTGATCGAGGGCCGGCCACGGCGCGTTTTCGCGAGATCGATCACGTCGTCGTGAACCAGCGTGGCGGTGTGAATCATCTCCACCACCGCGGCCATGCGGATCAGCATGGGATTCGCGTCGCCCAACATGCGGCCGGAAAGCAGCACCAGCATCGGGCGCAGGCGCTTACCGCCGCCGGATTGCAGATATTGGTTGATGTAGTTGATGGCTTCGACGGACGCCACGGATTCGAGGCCGATTTCGCGCTCCACTTTTTCCAGGTCCGCGCGTACCAGGTCGAATATTTCGAGAGCGGAAAGGGTTTGGCCGATCTTGCCGAATGCCATGAGGATCTTTCAGTCTAACGCCAAACGCCGCCAATTGTCCGCTGTAGTTTGCGCGATCTCCTCTGCCGTGACGCCGCGGAGTTCAGCCAGTTTGCGTGCCGTTTCGACGACGAAGGCAGGTTCGTTGCGCTTGCCGCGATTGGGAACGGGCGCTAAAAAAGGCGCATCGGTTTCGATCAACAGGCGATCGGATGGCGTGATCCGCGCGGCTTCTTGAATCGCGGCAGCTTTCGAAAACGTGACAATGCCGGCGAAGCTGATATGGAAACCGAGGGCCAGCGCTTGTTCGGCTTCGCGCGGGCCTTCTGAAAAGCAGTGGATGATTCCGCCGAGTCCGCTGGGGGCCCAATGCTCGCGCAGCAGGCCAAGCGTGTCCTCCCAGGCGGAACGCGTGTGAATCACGATGGGCTTTTTAGCGTCGCGCGCGATGCGCATTTGCTCGATGAATACTTCGCGCTGCACGTCGCGGGGCGAGTGATCGTAATGAAAGTCGAGTCCGATTTCGCCGACCGCAATCACCTTCGCGTGCGCGGCGAGTTCGCTCAAGTGCCGGTACGTTTCGACGGTGGCATTCGCGGCGTCGTGCGGATGAACGCCGATGGTTGCGTATATAAATGGATAGCAGTCGGCCAGACGGATGCCGGCTTCGAGATCCGGAGGCCCGTCGCCGGAGCCGATAGCGACCATGGTTTCGACGCCCGCGGTCAAAGCGCGCTCGATCACGGCTTCGCGGTCAGGGTTAAAATGCTCGCTATCCAGATGGCAGTGCGAGTCGATCAACTTCATCTTTACTTAAGCCGCGCGCCGACGGGCACGTCTTCGAGGAAACTTGCCAGCACCGGAACGTCGCCTTCGCGCGATGCGGCCACGATCATGCCTTGCGATTCGATACCGCGCAGCTTGCGTGGGGCGAGGTTGGCGACGATCACCACTTTGCGTCCCACCAGAACTTCGGGCTTATAGGCGCCGGCGATGCCGGCCATGATGCTCCGCGGCGCTGGCTCGCCGATGTCCACGTGCAGGTGCAGCAATTTGTCAGAACCTTTCACGGCGGCGGCGTCCAATACAAGGCCGACGCGCAGGTCGACTTTGGCAAAATCGTCGATGGCGATTTGCGGGGTACCGGAGGTTGCGGCGGCAGGCGCTGGTTCCGGTTTCTTGCCTAGCAATTCTGATTGCCGAGCGACTTCTTTGCTTTCCAGATCCATCATTTTATCGATCGCCGGCTTCACATCGGCGCGAGGAAATACCGTGGCCACCGCGCCCAGCGCCTGCTTGCCCGGCAGACGCCCCCAATGGAGGTCGACGGTTTTGACCAGATCGAGGGGCGTGGTGAAGCCCAACTGCGCCCAGATCTTTGCTGCCGATTCCGGAAGGATGGGAGCCAACAATGCGGTGACGACGCGCAGCGCTTCGGCCGCGGTGTAAAGAACTTCATCCAGTAGCTTGGCTTCCGCGTCGCCGCCTTTGGCCAGCTTCCAGGGCGCTTGCTCGACGATATATTTGTCGACCGCTCCGATCAAAGACCAAACGCTTTCCAGGGCTTTGGAAAATTCAAAGCGGTCAAGCGATTCCATTACAATGGCGGCGATTTCCTGAGAGCTTTGCGCGATCTGCTGATTGCCGTCGCACAACGGAATCACGCCGCCGCGATATTGATTGATCATCGCCAGCGTGCGGCTGGCTAAGTTGCCGAGGCCGTTGGCGAGGTCGGAATTATAGCGGCCCACCAGCGCGTCATAGCTAAAACTGCCGTCCTGGCCGAACACGACTTCGCGCAGGAGGAAGTAGCGCAGCGCGTCGGTTCCCAGCACCTTGTGGATGGGCGTGGCGCGCACGATGTTGCCGCGCGACTTGCTCATTTTGTCGTTCTCAAACAGCAGCCAGCCGTGCGCAAAGATGCGTTTGGGCAGCGGCAAGCCGGCGGCCATGAGGAACGCGGGCCAATAAATGGCGTGGAAACGCACGATTTCCTTGCCGATTAAATGCAAGTCGGCGGGCCACAAGTCTTCGCCGGCGACCGCGCTCATATAAGTGCTGAGCGCATCGAACCAGACGTAGAAAACATGTTTTTCATCGTTGGGAACAGGGATGCCCCACTTGATCGAGGTGCGGCTAATGGATAAATCCGCAAGGCCTTTTTTGATAAACGCGAGCACTTCATTGCGCTTGCTTTCGGGGAGGATGAAATCGGGCTGCTTCTCGAAGAGATCCAGCAGCTTTTGCTGGAAGGCGGAGAGTTTAAAGTAATAGTTTTCTTCGGAGACGGTTTCCGTCGGACGTCCGCACTCGGGGCAGGGGTCGCCGGGGTTCGCGTCATTAACGTACAACTCGTCGAACACGCAGTATTGGCCGGTATAACTGCCTTTATAGATGTAGCCGTTGTCGAGGCAGCGGCGGAATAAATCCTGCACCTGAAGGGCGTGCTTCGCGGCGGTGGTGCGCTGGAAGCGATCAATTTTGAGGCCCAGGATTTCCCATTGGCGCTCGAATTCAGCGGAAATGATGTCGGTAAATTCCTGCGGCGTTTTGCCGGCGGCCGCGGCGGCGCGCTCGATCTTCTGGCCGTGCTCATCGGTGCCGCTGGCGAGAATGACGTCGTAGCCTTGCATGCGCTTCCAGCGTTTAATGGTGTCGGCGGCGATAGTCGTGTAGGCGTGGCCGATGTGCGGCGCGGCATTTACGTAATAAATCGGAGTGGTGAGGTAATATTTCATTTCCTGACTTTCAAATAAGCTTCCTGGGCGGCGGCGATGATTTGGGGCAGCGGCGTTCCGGTTTGGATCGCCAGGGCGCGGCAATCCTCGTACTCGGGAGTGGCGGCGCCGTGGCCGGAAACTTTCATTCTAACTTTGCCGTGGGGCGTTTCGACTTCCACGATGCGGCGTTCCTCGACGCGCCGCTCGGCGGGATAAATGCGCAGGCCGAGGGTTGAAGTTTCGGCGAAGACGATGGCGGCCAAACGTTCCTGGTGTTCGGGTTTGGCGATGACGCGGAGGAGCGCGCCGGGACGATTTTTCTTCATTTGTAATGGCGAAAACGAGGCGTCGAGAGCGCCGGCTTCGAGCAAACGTTCGAGCGCATAGCCCAGAACCTGGGGGCTGGAATCATCGATATTGGCTTCGATGACGCTGACCAGCGTGGCTTCGGTGGCAGTGGTGCGATCGCCTAGCAGAACGCGAAGGACATTGGGTTGATCCTTGAAATCGCGATCGCCGGCGCCGTAGCCGATGCTCGAAATACTCATGGCGGGGAGCGCGCCGAAGTGGGCGGAGAGCGTGGCGACGAGGGCGGCTCCGGTGGGCGTGGTGAGCTCGACGGCGGGGCCGCGGGCGTAGATGGGTTTGCCTTCCAACAAAGCGGCTGTGGCGGGGGCGGGAACAGGGAGCAAGCCGTGTTCCGTATTCACGGTGCCGCTCCCTACATTGATGGCGGAGGTGTGGATTTCGCCAATATCGAGGAAGTCAAGTGCCACGCAGGCGCCCACGATATCGGCGATGGAATCGACGGCACCTACTTCGTGAAAGTGAACTTTTTCCACCGGGACGCCGTGGACGCGGGCTTCGGCGTCGCCTAAGCGTCGAAATACATCAGATGCAGTTTGTTTGGCGCGATCGGTGAGCGGGGCTTTCTCAAGCATGGTCAAAATATGTTTCAGGTGGCGATGAACGGCGGGTTCGCTGGGGACGATGACGCGGAATTTTGAGGCGGTTACGCCGCCGCGGCTGGTCTTCGCGATTTCAAACTGGGCTCCTGTTCCGAGCGTATCCAACGCTTCGAGCAGGGCTTCGGCGGGGGCTCCGGCGTCGAGTAAAGCGCCTACGGTCATGTCGCCGCTAATGCCGGAAAACGCGTCGAGATATGCGATTCTCACTCTTTGATTATAGGGGGCTCTAAATATGATCTGATGGTATCTGCATTGGTGAAATTGCTAAATGGCTAAGAAGGCGGCGGCAAAAAACGCAGCGGCGGGTGTGACTCGCGAGGCGAGGGCGGCAGGTGCGGAGGCGACTTTCCCGGTGGTAGGGGTGGGAGCTTCGGCGGGCGGGCTGGAGGCGGTCACGCAACTGCTGGAGCATTTGCCGGCTACCAGCGGCATGGCTTATGTGCTGGTTCAACATCTGGATCCGACACATGCCAGCCAGCTTCCGGACATTCTTTCGCGAAAATCGGCGATGCCGGTGCAGGAGATTCGCGGGGAAACGCGGGTCAAGCCGAATCATGTTTATGTGATTTCGGCCAGCGAGAATCTGCGTATCGAAAAAGGGATTTTGCATCCGGTGGCGCGCCCATCCGAGCGGGGCCCACGGACCATGGTCATCGATGATTTCTTGGAGTCGCTGGCGGTGGATCGCGGGAACCTGGCGTTCGGGGTTATTTTATCGGGGACGGGTTCGGACGGAACGATTGGAC
>JALYJH010000228.1 GCA_030775415.1 Acidobacteriota bacterium
TCGCCACCTGAAAATGCCCCGCCACCACGACGTACGGCCGGAGAATGTGGACCTCAATCGTCTCGGAGCCGTGCTGGCGGTCGCTTACGAAAGGGATCTGCACAACTTCGCGGATTTCCTGCTGACCGAAAAGCTGGGCCCTCGTACTCTGCAAACACTCGCCCTAGTCGCCGAGGTGATCCACGGCACCCCGGTGCGGTTCTCTGATCCTGCACGCTACTCATTCGCCGTTGGCGGGAAAGACGGGCATCCGTTTCCTGTCCCGCTGCGCACCTACGATGAGTCCATCGATGTGCTGCGGCGCTCGCTCGATGCGGCGAAAATGGATGGCGGCGATAAACTTGAGGGATTTCGCAGGCTGAATCAATTCGTTGAAGGCGTAGAAACGAATCTGAGCCCCCAAGCTGATCTTTCCTCTCTGGTCGCGCACGAGCTGGCCATCTCTCCCGCGCTCGGAGGCCGCAGCGTCCAGCGGGGTCGCTCAAAGCCTGTGGGTCATGCCCAAAGCCGCCAGATGAGCCTGTTCTGATTCGTATTCACGTTTGGGCGCGACCGGACCTACTCAGAAACTTCATCCGGTAATTTGCCCGGCTCCGCAGGAAGCCCGGACTTAGTTCGGGCGTGCTCCGCCAGCTTGGCATATCGCTCCTTGATGCGCAGGAGATCCTCCTCGGTGAGTTCTTCCAGGTTGATAAATGCATTCTGCGCGCCGCGCACGGATCTAAGCAGTTCGTCCACCTTGAGCTGCAGCGCGGCGCCCTCCCGGTTCTGCGTGTTCTGGATGAGGAAGATCATCAGCATGCTGACGATGTTGGTCAGAGTGTTGATGATCAGCTGCCAGGTATCACTCCAGTGAAATAAGGGACCGCTGGCCAGCCATAACAATGTCAGCGCACAAACCGTCATGAAGGCGGGGCTTGATCCGGTAATCTTCGCGCATCTCTGCGCCATCGCCGCGAACCAGGAATTTGTCGTTGCCATGTCTACTATGTTAGGAAACGTCCCCCCGCCATATCGAAGCCGAGGGCTGCCTGCTGCCCGCTCAATCTTCGCGGACAAGCGAATAGCTCGTGCTGCGTCCACCTTCCTAATTGCGGACCAGAACGCCAGCGGAGGATAAGGGGTCTTATTCTCCGCCTTTTGGCGCGAGCATAATGATAACAAGCATATGACGCAGAGGCTTGGGTTAATCGTATTGTTGCTCTGTGCGTTGGCCGCGAGTCCTCAAGCGGCATCGACGCAGTGCCTCCGTTATCTCGGCGAGGTAGGCCACCTGTGGCCCCCTTTCAGCTCCGTCAGATCAATTTCGTTCGGCAGCATTCGTGTAGTCTCGAAGGCAGTCGGAGAATTGCAGTTCTCAGGTCGCGATGACGATCAGACACCTTGGACGGCCACGGTGCCCGTTGGTAGCGGGGTTGGCTTCACCGACGTCTGGCAGGCTGACTTCGACAGGAATGGCCGTCAAGACTTGCTGATTGCCGCATATTTTCCGCTGAACGGGCGATGCGTCGATCAAATGACGCTACTGTTCCTGCTCTTCAACGACCGCGGCCAGCCCGTGCCCTGGGTAGTGCAGACTCGTTTGCCAAAAAGTAATCAGACACATGCGATGCCGGCGATCTTTGCCGATCTGGAACACGACGGCCGAATGCGGTTGGTCGCGACTGACTGTTCCTACAGCACTCCGCCTCGCTTCGGTGAGGATCGCTCGATCACGGGTATCTACGTAGCGGAAAACGCTTCGTGGCGGCTGGTTCGTCCAGCGAACATTGCCGGCTACATTGCACTCGTGCGACATAGGTATCGATTTCAGCCTGGTCATGACAAACTGCTCTCTCCCGATCCTATTCACTGGCCCGATCAAGGGAACACGGTGGATGCACACGGTCCGCCGACGGTTAAGGTGAAAGCGGTTCTCCCGAGGTCGCCTGATTGTCAGGGTATTCGACTCGAGGTTGTAGCGAACGACCCGTGCGACGTGGCAGGGAAGGACCGCATCGAGCTATCGAATGGGACCGTGTGCTTGGGTTGGCCAACTACCGTGATAGATGGCCCAAACGGGCGCGAGATCGTGGCCGATCCCAATCGCTTGCGCACAGCTCTGGAAAGAATCGTGCATGAGCAGCGCCCCGTTGTATTCGCGGGCCAAACCGATTCTAAGCGATGCAGTCCCACAACTGCATGGGCCATGCGGCATTAATGCAAAGCGGCGGCGGTAGCGCTGAGGCTCGCATGGGCCGGACTATTATTTAACGTAGTGCTGGCGATCCTTCTCGTTCTCATTGACAATATAGTCCATTAAATCCGTATCGAGCCGAATGGTCTGCTTCAAAGTTATCGTCCAAGGCTTGGTATAAGCCTTGGGATCGTCAACCGTGATCGTGATTTCGAGATGACCAAAGTTCAGCCGGCGGAAACGTTCGGTAATCCTGGCGGCGTCCGTCAGCGGGTTACCTGCACCGTCCAGCCACAGTCCGTCACGAAAGCCGGTACTTTGAACCACCAACACATCGCCATCCCACTTGCCGGTGGAATAGCCGTTCCAGGTTGGGTTCGGATCGGCGTCCAATTTGCGGCCATCCGTGAATATCTGCCGGTAGCTCGCATTATATTCGCTCAGAATGACGAGTTGCCCCGGAACCTGAATAATCTTCCTGGGGTCTGGAAAAGTATGGAGCCTCATGATTCCGATGGGAAGCCCGTAGGAAGTGGGATCTGAAATGCGATTTTCCGCACGCCGGGTCTTGACCAACTGTGCCGCCCATGGCTGATAGGGCAAGCCTCCCTGCAGGTGCGACGCGATATCAAGGAACTCCGCTGGGACCGGATCACCAAGGTCGGCAATCGAAGCCGGGCCACGCTCCGTCTCCCATAACCCCGACAAGTCAGGCTTGCGGTCGGAAGTGCGTGGTGCCGCGGCCGACAGGTTTGGCTTGCCGTCAGCAGTTCGAGGAATACCCAGCGGCACTAAATTCAGCCACTGCGCCGCCAGCGGAGAAAGCGAAAAGATAAAAGCTATAGGGACCGAAACGAGAAGGCGAATCCGCAAATTCAACTCCTTAATAGGCTACAGACTTCTTTAGAGTATACGCCCACACCGCGAAACGATCCACTTACCTCGTGCCGAGAGCTGACCTTCTCCGCGAGATGTTTGCCACGACGCCATTTTGCAAATACCGGCTGGTAGCCCACGCAAGTCAGACGGCCGCCGGCGGGCTAACTTGTTGAAGAGTGGAGTTCGACGAAATTGCGCGCAAGGTTGCGGTCTGCGTTTGCAACAAACCGTTATTGTCATCGGGGGTTATCTCCATCCAGCAGGAGACGTAGGTCCCGGCTTCCGGACTCAAGCCCCTCCTGCTGATCTGATAGAAAACGGCAGACCGTTGCTCTTTTCCATTCTTGTACGGCATCGACGAACACAATCTCGATCCGATCGCCCGGATGCAAATCGATCATGTCTCACTCCTTTTCATGTTCTTGGCTCGCATTTTTCAGAGGGCGGATTCTACTTGCACCCTGTAATCTCGGTGAGCACGTCTTAGCAGGGCTCGCTGCGGGTGCGAATGCCCATGTCGGGGATCTAGATGGTGGCGGCTTCGGAGCGCGTGCCGCCGCCGGCGATCACGATGACAAGAGCCGAACTCTCCTGCGTTGCGTTTCCATGGGCTGAAAGCATATGCTTCGACGCCTCGCATGTGAAACAGGAGAGGCCGACGGCACTCTAATAAGCGACGGATTCAACCCAGAAGTTGAGCGGAGGGCAGCCCGCGCGGGAACGCCGGCACGGCTGGCCGGGCTGGTATGGCACAGATCTTTCAGCGCGGTGCGAATAGCTTGGCGAGAGCCAGTATCGCAGCCGTGCTACTGCTGCTAGGCGGAACTCTGTGGGCCGCCTATGAAATCAACGCGGGAAGCTTTATCACGGATGTAAATGTGGCTCGCGAGCAGCCTGTTCCGTTCAGCCATAAGCACCACGTGGGCGACGACGGGATCGATTGCCGCTATTGCCACACGTCGGTGGAAACGTCCTCTTTCGCGGGCCTGCCGCCGACGGAGACATGCATGGGCTGCCATTCGCAGATTTGGGCAAACGCAGAAGTGCTGGAGCCAGTGCGCGCGAGTTTTCGAACCGGGAAGTCTTTGGAATGGACGCGGGTACACGATTTACCAGATTTCGTCTATTTCAACCACAGTATTCATGTAAACAAGGGAATGGGCTGCTCCACATGCCACGGCAGAGTGGATCAAATGCCGCTGACTTTTAAAGTAAACACTCTTTACATGCAATGGTGTGTGGAATGCCACCGCGATCCGGCGCGGTATGTCCGGCCGCGGGATCAGGTATTTAACATTGCATATCAGTACCCCGATAACCAGGCGGAACTGGGTACACGGCTGGTTCGGGAATACCAGATTCAGAGCCTGACGGACTGCGTGACATGTCATCGCTAGCGAAGCACGAAGAAGCGGCTTATTGGCGCAGCCTGGAAGAACTCTCCCATACGGACGAGTTTCGCGCTTTCGTCGAGGACGAATTTCCCCATCGCACGCCGGACTGGAATGACGCGGCATCGCGGCGGAACTTCCTGCGCGTAATGGGGGCGTCGATTGCACTAGCAGGGGCTGCGGCTTGCACCAAACAGCCTACGGAAAAGATTGTTCCTTATGTTCGGCAGCCGGAGGAAATGGTACCGGGGAAGCCGCTGTTTTACGCCAGCGCCATGAGTGTGGCCGGGATCGGCACGGGCGTTCTGGTAGAGAGCCATCTGGGGCGGCCGACAAAAATTGAAGGCAATCCGGAGCATCCAGCCAGCCTGGGAGCAACGGATGCGGCGATGCAGGCGAGCGTATTGACGCTTTACGACCCGGATCGTTCGCAGACAGTGACCCTCGACGGCCGCATTAATGGGTGGGGGAATTTCATTGCTGCCTTCACTAAGGCGCGCGACTCGGCGGCGGCCAAGAAGGGCGCGGGCATTCGCATTCTGACGGGAACGGTAACGTCGCCGACGCTGGCGAGGCAGATTCAGGATTTTCTCGCCAAGATGCCGGAGGCCAAGTGGCACCAGTACGACGCGTGCGGGCGGCATTCGGCTCGCGCAGGGGCGATGGCGGCGTTTGGGAAGGCGCTGAATCCGATTTACCGTTTTGAGCGTGCCGATGTAATCGTTTCGCTGGATGCAGATTTTTTATGTTCGACGGTTCCAGGCAATCTGCGTTATACCCGTGATTTCAGCGCGCGGCGCCGGGCGTCTGTAGAAGACCCAGGCGTCAAGCCGCCGCGGCTGTATATTGCCGAGAGCGCGCCGTCAGTCACGGGCTGCATGGCGGACCATCATTTCCGCATGAGGGCGGGCGCGGTAGGGGAGTTTGCAGGCGAACTTGCACGCGGCGGCATCAGCGCTGTCGCGAAAGATCTGGCAGCGCACCGGGGAGCCAGCATCGTGATTGCCGGCGAGCAGCAACCCCCCCAGGTTCATGAGTTCGCCCATGCGATGAACCAAAGGTTGGGCAATATCGGCAAGACAGT
>JALYJH010000229.1 GCA_030775415.1 Acidobacteriota bacterium
CCCTGGGCCTTCATTGTGCCAGCGAGCTCATAGTCGAAATGGTTCGCGAAGGAAAACTTCAGGTCGCCATTGAAGCTGGCCGTGCCGGTGGATGCCACTGGCAGTGAGAACAGCGACACAGCGTCAAGAACCGCGAAGGCGGCCTGGGCCTTGAACACGCCGCGCGGCGCTTTCAGATTGGTCAACTCTCCCGCGAGATCGATGCGCGAGCTTCCCAGCTGGATATTGACGGAGGACAACGTCAGGCGGGTGGCATCCAATGCAAACGCGGCCGAGAAGTCGGCTTCCGCGGGGGCCATAATGTTCGATGCAATCCGCAGCCGGCGCGAGGCCACGCTGCCGCGGTAGCGGGCGGCTGCGACGTCGCGAGTCATTTGCACTCGCAAATCCTCGCCGTTGAAGCTTAGAGGAACCTGGCGGATATCAATATCCGCCAAGCCGTTGCTGACGGTATAGCGATGCACCTTCAGATTCACGAACTCCTCCGCCCAACTCTTGCCGCTTTTAGGACCGGACGGCGAAGGCAGATTATTCGAGCCATCCGGATAAATTACGATGCGCAGCCGGGGCTGGTCGACGATGATCGAGTCGAGGTCGACCTTGCGCTCGAGCATCGAAATCACGCGCAGGCCTACGCTCACCGCTTCGACGCGCAGCAGCGGCGTCTCAGACGCTGGCTCGGTGCCGTGCAGCACCAGTGGAGAGATCTTCGCCGTCAGCGTCTCCCATTTAAACGAGAAATTGCCGACCTCCACGCGCCCGCCGGTGGCTGCTTCGATTTCCGTGACAATCCGCTCGCGTACTTGTTCGCGGAACCAGCCGCTGCGCACGACCATCAGCGCGGCGACGGCGCAGATCACCAGCAGAATGACAGCCGCTGTCAGGATCTGTCCGGTCAAGTGGCGTGCGCGCGTCACTCGAAAGCCCCCTCGCGATATATGATGGCAGTCTCGCCGCGCGACATTTCCAGCCAGCGGTCGAGAGCCTGCATGGTCTGCTGATTGGTGAGCAGCTTTTCAATGTCGCCGCGACTGGCTTCGAAGGTCTGCGGCGGCGCCAGCTTGTCGTAGTACGCCCGCAGAGCTTCCTCAGATATTTGCACTTCGGGGCGGAAACGCAAATCGGTGTAGCGCAGCATACGCAGGCCCGAGAGCACCTGGTCCGATAATTCCGCCTCGCTGATCTGTGCCGACGCCAGGGCATCGCGATAGGCCTGGTCAGAGGCATAGCGAGCCTTGATGGGCGTGAGCAGCGCGGCCAAGTCAGATGCGGGCGGGGGCGGCACGCGCGTCGCCGCCGCGTCTTCCAGCACCAGATATTGATCCACCAAACGCTCGGCCGCTTTACGCTTTTGCTGGGGACCGAAAACGGGCGCTTTGCCGTCGATGAATGCCGAGACACGGATGTCCTGCAGGATGTCGTGCTCAGAGATGACATGCCGCCCGACGGTGACGGCGATGCGATCGAGCGTCTCCGCGCGAACACAAACGACGGCCAGAAGGAAAACCAGAATCTTCATCAGAACGTCTGCCCCAACGAGAAGTGGAATTGAAAAGCGTTGATACGCTGGGGAACACCCACGCAAAAAGCCGGATTCGGCGGCGTAGTTAAATTAGGATTACATTGCAGTAGTTGATCACGGGTCCCGCTGAACCCGACAAACCGCGGCGAATTTGGACTATAGCTCAGATCCACGCGAATGGGGCCCACCGGCGTCTTATAGCGGATTCCAAAGCCGACCGCCTGTACCATATAGTTGAAATCTTGATTCGAGTTCTGATGGAACCGGAAGCTGAACTGGTCGATGCTCGAATAGACGTTTCCCATATCGTGAAACAGCACGCCTCCTACATTTTCGCCGAATAGCGGGAAGCGCAATTCCGTCGAATGGAAGAGGAAGGCGTTGCCCCCCAGAGGAAATCCGGTTTCCGGGTCGCGGGGCCCAGCCTGATTATCCGGGAAAGCGCGCTGCGACGAAGCGCCGCCCGCAAAGAAGCGTTCTCCCAGGGGAATTTCGGCCAAGCCGCCCAGGCGCTGGATGTAGCCGAATTGCAGAGTGCGGGCGAGCACCAGGTCGCGGCCCAAAGGATGATAAGTGGAGTTACGGAACACCACGCGGGAGTAATGGGTTTGCGAACCGAACTCAGGCAGTGCCACGCCCACGTCCACCGTGTTATAGATGCCGCGATGCGAATCGGTTGGGTTGTCACGGCGGTCGTTAATGTAGGACATGGATAGCACTCCCACGCGTACCGGCTGGTCTAACAAAGGAACGAGCAGCTGATTAATCTCCAGCGAATTCACAGCGACCTTGCGATACGCAAAGCGGTACTGCAAGCTATTGGCGCGCGACAGGCGCTGCGCCAGCTGGATGGCAGTTTCCATGCGCTGCGCGGCAAACGTGCGCACGTCGTGAGACCGGTCGTACAACCCGGAAACTGTCAGCGTGAGATTCTCGTGACCCATGAACTCCGGCAACAAATAGCTGAGCACGCCGCGCTGTTCGAGTGTCGAGGCTAGTGTTTGCAGGCTGAGCGTGCGCGCCCGGCCTAAGAAATTAAGGCGGCTGATGCCAGCGGAAACACGCGGGCTGAAGCCGGTGGTACCGGCGGGACTGTCGAAATTCTCCACTCCCCCGCCGATCCGCGCCAGCTCCGCGCCGACTCCGACGTTGAAGGAATATTTAGCCGCCTCATTCAACTGAAATAAGACATACTTGCTTTCTTCCTGGCCGTCGGGATTCTGCAGGGCGGTCTGCACTTTAGAAAAAATGCCCAGGTTATACAGCCTCTGCTGAGTTTCAGCGATGCGCCCCTGTGAAATCGGATCGCCCGGCCGCATCAAGACGCGGCTGGTGACCACGTTCGATCGCGTGGTTTGGAGTCCACGGACCAAAACATCGCGGACGAATTGCTGCTCGCCGGGCTTGACGTTGTAGCGCAGATCGGCGTGGTTCGGGAGACTGGAGGGTGTCTGCGACCAATCGAAGGTAGCATCCGGGTAGCCGTTATCGAAAAAGTAACTCAGGATCGCGTCGCGGTCCGCCGCAATGTTCGCCTCGCTGAATGGCTGCCCCGCCGCGGATTGAACGATCTCGCGCAGGTGAGCAGTGTCGGCGGGCGAAGCGCCTGCGATCTCGAGCCGGCTCACGGTCCACTGCACCCCCTCTTCGATTTCGTAACGGACGCCCAGCTCGTCAGTGCGGCCGCGATAGTCGTCAAGGGTGGTGGCAGCCACCAAGACGTCGCGGAACCCGTTCGAGCGGTATAAATCGAGAATCGCCTCGCGATCGTTGTCGCGCATTTTTTGCGAGTAGCGCCCATAGCGATCGCGCAGCTTGCCGGCTTCGCGCACTAGGAGGCGCTCGCGAACAGTAGCGGTATCGAAGAAACGATTCCCGGTGATCTCGACGCCGACGAGGCGGTGGCGGGCATTGCGGCTAACCGCGTAAGTGATCCGCTGTACGCCCGCAGTGGGGGACTGTTCGTCGAAATCCACGGCGGCATCGAAATAACCTTGTGCCTGGAAATAATCCACCAAGTTACGCGTGCCTTCTAGCAACAGGCCGCGGTCGACGGCATGTTCCTGATAGATGGGTATTAGCTGGCGCAGCTTGCCCTGCGATACTTTCGCGCCGCTGATAACCACTTCCACCAGCGGCCCGCTGTCGATATTGATAGTGGGCGTGACTGTGTTGGTTTTATCGTGATAGTCCAGGCGGTCGAGGGTGACCTTGACTTGCAAGCGGTTCTGGCCCTGAAAGTCCTTGCGCACGCGCTCGATGCCCGATTCCACACGGTCTTCGGTGGCGAAACTCCAACCAGGAAATTGGATGAAGAGGATGCCGCGGCGGTAGCGGGTGGCACGAATGATTTTGTCCACGGGCCGCTCGAACTTACCGGTTAAATTCACGCCGTCAAAGCGCGCTCGCGGCCCCGCGCTTAACTGGAAGCGCACCCCCACTTCTTCGGTAGACGGATTGCGGTCCAAATCGTAGCGAATGGTGGCGCGGTGCAAGCCATTGGCGCGCAAGCGTTCCTGCAAGTTATCGATCGACTGCTTGAGCTGTGACTCGTCGAACGGCGCGCCCAGGTCGAGCTTGGCAGCCGTCAAAAGCTGGTTGCGATTGGGCGGATCAGCCACGCCTGCGAAAGTAACGCCGCCGACGAAATAGTTCAGCTGCGTCGCTATGCGCAGCGCCACGCCCCCCGCCAAGGGCTCGGCATCGATGGTGACATCGGCAAAGCGTCCGGTATCAAATAATTTTTGCAGGGACTGGCGGACGTCGGCTTGGTGCAGCGGGCTGCCTACGTGCAGCGGGAGGAGACGGTCCAACTGGGAACGCGGTAGCGGCTGGGCGGGAGGATCGAAATCGATCCGCTGGATGCTGCGGCCTTCCAGGATTTGTGTATTCTGACCCGACGCCGCTACGGCGCCGAGCAGCAGCGGCAGAAACATCAACACCGGCGGACGCACGTTCTTAAATGATAACTTGCTTCGCAAAGGGCGCTGAAGGCCTGCTGCTACCATAACTGTGAGGCCAACGGAGCCCTTTCTACTATTGATGCGCCCCGCCGAATCGCGTTACTCCCGCCAAATCCGTTTCGCGCCTCTGGGAGCGGAAGGGCAAGCCAAGATCCGCTCGGCGAGTGTCGCTATCGTCGGCTGCGGCGCGCTGGGCAGCGTGCAGGCCGAGGCGATGGCGCGCGCCGGAGTGGGCCGCCTGCGCATCATCGACCGCGACTTCGTCGAATGGTCCAACTTGCAGCGCCAGTTTTTGTTTGATGAGGCCGATGCCGCCGAGGCCCTGCCGAAAGCCGTAGCCGCGGCGCGCCGTTTGGCGCGCGTAAACTCCGAGGTGGTCGTCGAGCCCATGGTGGCGGATCTCACGGCCGCCAATGTCGAGGATCTGTTTGAAGGCATCGACTTAATTCTCGACGGCACCGACAATTTTGAGACCCGTTTTCTGATGAACGATGCCGCGGTCGATCGCGAAATCCCCTGGATTTACGGGGCGGCCGTCGGCAGTTATGGTATCAAGCTGGCCATCCTGCCCGGCAAGACGGCGTGTTTCCGCTGCGTTTATCCCGAGCCTCCGCAAGGCGCGCAGCCCACCTGCGAAACCGAGGGCGTACTGGCGCCGGTCACCGCCGCCATCGCCTCACTGCAAGTCGCGGATGCGCTGAAGATGTTGGCGCGGGGCGGGGACGCGATCACGGCCCGCCTCACCACCATCGATGTATGGAGCGGGACGATCCGGCAACTCGCTTCGCCCGGGCGCGATCCACAGTGCCCCTGCTGCGTGCGCAAGGAACTGGTGTACCTGGACGGTTCGCGCCGTGCTCCCATCAGCCTTTGCGGACGCAACGCCGTGCAGATTCACGAGCGCTCGCGCCCGGTGATCTGGCTGCGCTCGCCGAGCGCCTGGGAACAGTAGCGACGGTACGCTCGAACGAATTCGCGCTGCGCGTGGCCCTCGATCCTTACGAGCTTACGGTGTTCCCCGACGGGCGCGCCATCATCAAA
>JALYJH010000230.1 GCA_030775415.1 Acidobacteriota bacterium
TCGTAGGGCTGATTGGACGCGGCGGGGACGATGGAATCTAGTCCCGGGTCCTGACGATCGTGGGGATCGCCGGTATCGCCGCGCGGCGCTTCGTCGCGATTGTTTTGCGGCAGATAACTCATTAATTCGCGGATGCTGCGCAGGCACTCGGAGTCGTCGTGAGATTGGAAGTGAGCAACGCCGCTTACCGAGTTGTGCGTGGCCGCGCCGCCCAGCGCCTCTTTGGTGACATCTTCGTGGGTCACAGTCTTGATGACGTCGGGTCCGGTGACGAACATGTAGCTGGTTTTATCCACCATGAAAACGAAGTCTGTGAGCGCGGGAGAGTAGACGGCGCCGCCAGCGCAGGGACCCATGATGGCGGAAATTTGCGGAATGACGCCGCTTGAGAGAGTGTTCCTCAGAAAGATATCGGCGTAGCCAGCAAGCGAGCGGACGCCCTCCTGGATGCGCGCTCCTCCGGAATCGTTTAAGCCAATGACGGGGGCGCCGGTTTTGAGCGCCAGGTCCATGATCTTCACAATTTTTCGCGCGTTCGCTTCCGAGAGTGAGCCGCCGAATACCGTGAAATCCTGGGCGAAGACATAGGCCGGGCGGCCGTGAATCAAGCCGTAACCAGTGACGAAGCCGTCGCCGTCGACCACTTGTTCGTCCATGCCGAAGTCATGGCATTGGTGGCGGACCAGTTTGTCGGTTTCCTCGAAGGTGGCTTCATCGAGCAGCAGGTCGATACGTTCACGTGCGGAAAGTTTTCCTTCGGCGTGCTGGCGCTGGCGGCGCTCTTCCCCACCTCCAGCTTCAGCGGCGGAATGGCGGCGGTCGAGTTCTACTCTTCGGTCTGACATAACAAGTTGTAGACTAGCAAAATGACTGCGTCGAAAAACCCGGCAATGGTTCTATGGTTCTAATGGTGGCGACGGCTGCTGACTCCTCCGCACAAACACATGATCATCCCGGCAAAGCGGAAGTAAGGGTTGCGTAACGTAACGGTAAGGCGCGAGTGGGCGTCCCATAAGTACGTGATCCGCTCGTTTCCCGTTTTCGCCACGGCCGTTTTGCTTTTTCCGTTGCTTGCACAGGACCCGGACAATTCCACCATTCGCGCGAACGTGCCGCTAGTACTGGTGCCGGTCACTGTGACCGACAAGAAAGGGAATTTCATTGACGGACTTTCGGTGGATGATTTTCGTCTAACCGATGACGGAGTGGCGCAAAAGATTCGCATGGATACGTCCGATACCGTGCTGGCTCCTGTATCGCTGATGGTCTTGATACAAGCCAGCGGAATTTCGGCGCCGGCGTTGGCGCGAATTGAGCGCGTGGGTGGGCTTATTAAGCCGCTGGTGATTGGGCAGCGGGGGCAGGCGGCGGTGATTGAATTCGACGATGAGATTCGGCTGCGCACCGATTTTACGGCCGATTCTGATTTGATCAGCGCGGCGTTTCAAGGAACGCGCAGTCGCAGCATACGCACCTCGCGCTTGATTGACGCCGTGGCGGAGGGCATTAGAAGGCTGGACACGCGCCCACCTAACAATCGCCGCGTGATGCTGATCCTGAGCGAATCGCGCGATCGAGGCAGCAAAGGGAAGCTCAGCGAAGTAATCGAACAGGCGCAGCGCGCGGGCGTCGTGGTGTATCCAGCCACTTATTCCGTACAGGGTTCTACGTTTTTATCGAGCCCTTCCACCAGTCCCTCGATGCCGGGCGGTGATGACACTGTGAATATCCTAGGCGGCATCCAGGAGTTGGCGCGTATCGGCAAGGCGAACGTTGCCGATGCGCTGGCGCGTACGACTGGGGGCCGTCACCTGTCGTTCCTTACCCTCGCGTCGTTGGAGAATGTGATCTCGCGGGCGGGCGAGGAAATTCACAGCCAATACTTGCTGAGTTTCACGCCCACGCCCAGCGCGAAGGACGGCTTTCACCAGATACAGGTGGCGACCCCCTCGCATCCAGACGCCGTGATTCGCGTGCGCCTGGGGTATTGGCCGCAAAAATGAGCTACTCGAACAAGTAGAGGGCGGTGCCGGGCATCGGCAGCGGAGCTTCGGCCACGCCACCCTCGGCAACACTTACCGGCTCCTCCTGCAACTGGCGCACATAGATGCCGCCCTCGCCCAGGTAAACCTCGAGTTCCGACGGGCGCGGCAGTGAGCCTTGAATCAACGCTTCGCTGAGCGGATCTTCGATATACTTCTGCAGTGCGCGGCGCAAAGGACGTGCGCCATAGCTGCGGTCCGTCAGCGTCTTATCGATGATGTATTTCGCTGCGTCGTCGTTGAGGCGCATTTTGATCTGCTTGGCCACCAGGTTTTTGTTGAGCTGTTCGGCCAGTAGATGCATGATCTTCAGAAGATCTTCGTCGGTGAGCGATGTGAACAGAATCGTTTCATCCAGGCGGTTCAGGAATTCGGGATTGAACGCTTTCTTCACTTCACTCATCACTTGATCTTCCACTTTGGCTGGCACGCCGCTCCCCGGGGCGGAAAAGCCCATGGGGCTGCGCTTGTCAAGGAAGCGCGCGCCAAGGTTCGACGTCATGATGATGATGGTGTTCTTGAAGTCCACCGTGTTGCCGAGCCCGTCGGTCAATTGGCCGTCTTCGAACACCTGCAGCAGGATGTTATAGACATCCGGATGCGCCTTCTCGATTTCGTCGAGCAGGATGATGGAGTAGGGAGCACGCTTCACGCGCTCCGTCAACTGCCCGCCTTCTTCATAACCCACGTATCCGGGAGGCGAACCGATTAACTTCGATACCGAGTGCTTTTCCATGAACTCGGACATATCGAAGCGGATCAGCGATTTCTCACTGCCGAAAAGGAACTCGGCCAAGGCGCGGGCGACTTCGGTTTTGCCCACGCCCGTCGGCCCCAGGAACAGGAACGAGCCGGCCGGACGCTTGGGCGACTTCAACCCCGCGCGCGAGCGGCGAATGGCGCGGGCCAGAGCGGAGATGGCTTTCTCCTGGCTGATGACGCGATGGTGAAGCTCCTCTTCAATGCGCAGGAGCTTCGAAACCTCTTCTTCCTTGATGGCGGTCATGGGCACGCCGGTCCAGCGCGCGACCACGTCTTCGATGTCGTCCTTGGTCACGACGCCAGTCGAGGTGTCGTCCAGATTGTATTTCTCACGCAGCAACCGCAGGTTCTCGCGTTCCTTACGCTCTTCGTCAGAGTAAAAGCGCGCTTTTTCGAACTCGTGGTTCGCGATGGCGTTCTCCATGCGGTGCACGATGAACTTGATGCGCTTCTGGATGTCGGCCACTTCACCAGGGAGCGTGGTTTGCCGCAGTTTCACGCGCGCGCCAGCTTCATCGATCAAATCGATCGCCTTGTCGGGCAGAAAGCGGTCCGGAATGAAGCGAACGGAGGCATGCACTGCGTTCTCAATTGCCTCATCGGTATAAGCCACGGCGTGGAATTTTTCGTAGCGCTCTTTAATGCCAAACAGAATGCGCGTCGCGTCTTCTTCGTTCGGAGGCGGAACTTTCACGGCCTGGAAACGGCGTTCGAGGGAGCGGTCCTTTTCAATGGACTTACGATACTCGGAAGGCGTGGTCGCGCCGATACACTGAATCTCGCCGCGTGACAACGCCGGCTTCAAAATATTAGCTGCGTCGAGCGAACCTTCCGCGGACCCCGCCCCGACGAGAGTATGTAACTCATCGATGAAGATAATGGCGTTCTGGTTTTCCATCAGTTCCTTCATGATGGTTTTGAGACGCTCTTCAAACTGTCCGCGGTACTTAGTGCCGGCGACGATCAGCGAGAGATCCAAAGCCAGGATGCGCTTGTCGGCCAGGAATGACGGCACGTCACCGTCTGCTACTTTTTGCGCCAGGCCTTCCACAATAGCGGTTTTGCCGACGCCCGGCTCCCCGATCAAAACGGGGTTGTTCTTCGTGCGCCGGCATAGAATCTGGATCACGCGATCGAGTTCCGTATCACGTCCGATCAAGGGATCGAGTAACCCGTCCATAGCCGCCTGCGTGAGATCGCGGCTGAACTCGCTCAGTAGCGAACTCTCTTTGGGGCGATTCGACGATACTTTCTCCGAACTGGACCGTTGAATCTCGTCGCGCACCTGTGTCAGGCGGAGGCCGCGCTCATGCAGGATGTCGGCGGCGAAACATTTCTCCTCGCGCAGCAGGCCAAGCAGCAAATGCTCGGTACCGATGTGCTTGTGGTTGAGACGCTCGGCTTCTTCGGCGGCATAAGCGAGGACGCGCTTACACTCGTGGCTCAACGGCAGATCGACTGAGGTCGAGACCTTCTCGCGCAGCGTGGTATGCGCCTCGATCTGCTTGCGGATGGACTCCACAGACGCGCTGGATCGTAAGAAGCGGTTGGCGAGTGCCTTATCTTCGCGCAGCAAACCCAGCAGCAAATGCTCGGTTTCGATACAAGGACTGCCGAACTGGCTTGCCTCGTAACGCGCAAAAAAAATGACACGCCGAGCTTTCTCGGTATAACGTTCAAACATGTTGAGTGCCCTCGTTAGTATTAGACGGATTCCCCAGGGCCACGGATTCAAGCAGATGGTTGGCCGCGGCCAACTGCCCTCTTTCGAGCGTGACGACACGGTCCGCACGATGCGCAAAATTTAAATTGTGAGTGACGTGAATGGAAGTCAGGCGGCGGGATCGATGCAATTCATCGAGAAGATCCATGATCATCTCGCCGGTTTTGAAATCCAGACTGCCGGTAGGTTCGTCGGCCAGCAGAACACGGGGGTTGCCCGCCAAGGCGCGGGCCAAAACCACGCGCTGTTGTTCTCCGCCGGAAAGTTCGCCTGCGCGATGGGTGGCGCGGTTGCGTAATCCAACCTCTTCCAAACGCGCCATCGATACCGATTCTGCTTCCTGCTGGCTCTGACCGCGTATCAGCAGGGGCATCATCACGTTCTCGAGTGCCGTGAATTCGGCCAATAGGGAGTGAATCTGCCAGACAAACCCCAACTCCTGGTTGCGGAAATCCGCAAGCTGGTCGGCGGATAACTGGCAAATGTCATTCTGCCCGAAGTATATCGCACCCTCCGTTGGCCTGTCCAGACCTCCAAGTAGATGAAGCAATGTACTTTTTCCGCTGCCCGACTCGCCCACCAGCGCCAATTTTTCACCTTGTGCGACGTCCAGATTCAGGCCGGAAAAAACCACAAGATCGGCATCACCGGAGCGGTAGACCTTGGATAGGCCTACGGCGCGGACCGCGGGTTCTGTCGAAGCGGACATAACCTACAACTATCTTATCGTCAAGTGCAATCGCGGAAGCCGCACTAAGGTGAAATTATGAGAAAACTTCGGCTAGAAGGAGTTCGAGCGCAGGATTTTCGGTACGAAGAACCTTCAACCCACCACGATGTTCACCAGCTTATCCGCCACCACAATGATCTTCTTCACTTGCTTCCCGGCAGTAAACGGCTGGACCTTCGGATCGGCCAGTGCCAGTCTTTCGATCTCCGCTTGTGGCGTTCCGAAGGGGACAGACAAGCGTCCGCGGACCTTACCATTCACTTGCAA
>JALYJH010000231.1 GCA_030775415.1 Acidobacteriota bacterium
GCCGGGCGTCACGACTTGCTCCGGGTCCAGCTCCCCGGGTTCCACCAGGTGTTCCACCTCGGCGATGGTAATCTTCGCGGCGCTCGCCATCATGGGATTAAAATTTCGTGCGGTCTTGCGGTAAACCAGATTGCCCATGCGGTCGCCTTTCCAGGCCTTCACCAGGGCGAAATCGGCGCTCAGCGCGCGCTCCAGCAGATAGATGCGGCCGTCAAATTCGCGGACTTCTTTGCCCTCCGCCGCGAGAGTTCCGACCCCGGTGGGCGTGTAGAAAGCCGGGATGCCGGCGCCGCCCGCGCGGATTTGCTCCGAGAAAGTCCCCTGCGGAACCAGTTTCACGTTGAGCATTCCTGCCAGCATCAATTCTTCCACACGCCGGTTTTCACCCACATAACTGCCTACGTGGGAGGAGATCATGCCGGCCTCCATCATCAATCCCAAGCCGTAGCCGTCGATGCCGACGTTGTTGGCAATGGTATGCAGGCCGGTGACCTTCGTGCGGACCAGCGCGGCGATCAGATTTTCCGGGACACCGCACAATCCGAAACCGCCGATCATGATACTCGCGCCATCGCGAATGTCCGCGACCGCCGCATCGGAGCTGGCGATAACTTTATTCACAGGCCACTAGTATAACGAGGCTGCGGGATTTCGCGCATACATCCTGATTTCACTTGGCCTGCCTGCCGGCGCTTGCACGCATGTCAAGCCTATTCCAGTACCACCATGCGGAGAGTAGAGCGCAATCGGAATTTACTCACGCGCGCGCAGGAGATTTCTTGTACCGGCAAAAAACTTTTCTCTGTGATAGTGAATTCAACTTAGAAAACTCTATGAACAAACTTGTCATGATTTCGTGTGTACTTACGATTGCTGTTGGCCTCGAAGCCACCGCGCTGGGACAATTTAGCGTCACCACCTACGCGCAAGCTTCGGCGTCCGCGGCGACCGATGGCTATGTGAAATACGATGGCACGGTGGCGAGCCAATCCATTACGCAGGCCGCCGGGGCGACGATTACTTCGAGCAACGTGGCAAATACGCCGCAATTGAGGCAGGCTAGCGGGCAGATTGCGGCCAGCGATCCCGGCGTTGCGGGCACTGCGTCGGCGTCGGCTAACGCGAATTTAAGCGCCGGGACGCTGGGCGTGATGGCCGCTGGCAGCCTCACGGGCACGACGGTCAGCTCGGCGGGCGCGATGGCCACGATGTCTGATTTGCTGACGTTCCACGTGCCCGGGGCCACGGCTTCGACGGTCACCGACATTGGCGTTTCGTTCCAGATGAACGGCACCTTTGCGCTGTTGGGAAACTCCCAGGCCTATAACGGCTTGACCGCTTATATGAGCTTAGGCAACGGCATTATCTGGTGGCATTACTTCACGCAGGACAGTCCGCCGGCGCAGGTGGTCCAAAACGGCGGCTGGAATTCTTTTAACATTCCTTCTCAAAGCGGCAGCAGCTTCGTCTTTAATGGAGTGCTGTCGCTGGCCGGGGCGAATCCCACGGCGAACCTGGTGGCGCAACTGGCGCTGCAATGCCAATCCGCTACTTGCGATTACAGCCATGCCGGGGTGATCACGCTCACGCTGCCCCCGGGAGTGACTTTTACTTCAGCCTCGGGAGCTTTTTTGACGCAGAATTCGGTGACTTGCACGAATACGCTGAGCGCGGGCGGACAAGCTTTCCCGGGCAGCGGCGGTAGCGCGAGCGTAGGTGTGATCGCGGAAGCCGGCTGCGCCTGGAACGTTGCGGGCGCGCCCTCCTTGATCAGTTTTCCGGGTTCGATCGGGGGCACCGGCAGCGGGCCGGTCCTGTATCAAGTGCAGGCCAATGGGGGAGCGGATCGCACGGCCAATTTTACGGTGGCGGGCGTCGCTTTTACTGTCGAGCAACAGGGCGCGGCCATCGCGGGCATGAACTTCATCGGCTCCATGCCGCACATTGCCGCGGAGGAAAACTGGACGACGGCATTCACGCTGGTGAACCAAAGCGCGGCGCCGGTGGTGGCCCGCCTGAGTTTGTTTGGCGATCCCAGCGGCGTGCTCACGCTACCGCTGGCGTTTCCGCAGCAGGCGGCGGGCTCGGGACCACTGCTGGCGGCATCGCTCGATCGCACCATAAATGCCCATGCCTTGCTGGTGGTCGATACGGCGGGAGCGCAGACGCCGCCCGTCGCGGTGGGGTCGGCGCAACTCGCGGCCACCGGCGCGGTCGACGGCTACGCGATCTTCCACTTGATTCCGGGCGCTCAGGAGGCGGTGGTGCCACTCGAAACCCGTAATGCGAGCTCTTACTTGCTGGCTTTCGACAATACCGGGGGCGTAGTGTTGGGCGTGGCGGTCGAAAACGTATCGGCCTTGGCTGCGGTGATCCCTATTGTGATTCGTGACGAAACGGGCACGGTGATCAGTGCGGCGGGCGCGACGATTGCGCTGGCGGGGAATGGGCACACTTCCTTCGTTGTGTCGACGCAATACCCGGGGACCGCGAACCTGCGGGGCACCATTGAATTCACTACGCCACCGGGGGGGCAGATTGCGGTTTTGGGCATCCGTACAACGCCGCTCAACTCCAGTACTACGCTCACGACCATTCCGGCGCTCGCCAACGTCGGCCTCACGGGCGGCTCGATCGCGCACCTTGCCACGGGCAACGGCTGGCAGACGACTTTCGTGCTGGTCAATACCGGCGCGAGCGCGGCCACGGCTCACTTGAAGTTCTTTGCCGATACGGGGAGTCCGCTGGCGCTGCCGCTGAGCTTTCCGCAAGTCGCGGGCGGGACCACGTCGGTTTCGACCACGGTCAATCGCTTGCTTCCGGCCGGCGCTACGCTGGTTGTGCTGAGTGCGGCGCCACTCGAGGATCCTGCGCCGACGGTTGGTTCGGCGCAATTGACAACCGACGGTAATATTGGTGGATTTGTTATCTTTCGCTACAATCCTAACGGCCAGGAAGCGGTGGTGCCGCTCGAAAGTCGCGCGGCTAGCGCTTATGTCATTGCTTTCGACAACACCGGCAATACAGCGACCGGTATTGCCATTAACAGCGTCTCGGCGCAGCCCGTGAATATTCCGGTGGTGCTTCGGGACGAGAGCGGGGCGCAGATCGCCACGGACACCATTTCATTGGCTGCCAACGGGCATCTTTCGTTTACGCTGGCGACGGATAAATATCCGTCGAGCGGGAACATTCGCGGCACCATCGAGTTCGACACGCCGGCAGGAACGCAGATGGGAGCTCTAGGAATTCGCATTCCGGTGGCGCATACTTTTACCACCTTGCCGGCGCTTACGAGGTAACTATTTGGGGCGCAAGACGAAGAACACGACCAGCAGCGCGATCACCACGACGATTCCCACGACGCCGAGGATCAACACCAAGTTGGATTTCCTGGGGGGCATGGGGGCTTGCGCCATATTGGGCATGGCGGGCTGTGCCATCGCCGGAGGAGCGTAGGCTTGAGCGCCCGGAGGGGGTGGAGCGCTCGGATTAGCTGAAGTCTGCCCGAAGGTAAGCTGGGCGCGTGCGGAAAACTGCCGGGTGTATTCGCCGGGACCGCTGGGCTGCGCGGCGACGGGCTGCGCGGCGCTGGGCTGCGCGGGGATGGCCGGGGCCGCTGGCGGAGGAGCCGCGAATGCAGGCGACTGCGCTACTGGCGACGGCCCGGGTGCTCCGGGCGAATGGAACATGCGCGTGAATTCCCCGGGCTCCTTGGGAGCGGGCATCGGCGCGACCGGCGCGGGCGCGGCGCCGAAGCGGTCCTTCCCGAACGTCTGCGTGAATTCGCCAATTCGATTTGGCCCGGAACCGCCAGGTGCTTGCGGGGTGAGCGGCTGCTGCACGGCGGGGCTGTGCGGCATGGGACCTGCCGGAGAGCGCGTCTCAAACAACTGCTCGAAATCGCTGGAAGCGGATTTCTTAGCCGCCGCCGGTGGCGGGGGCGCGACTCCGGGATTCGGGTTCGCCTGGAACATTCGCGTGAACTCGCCGGGCTCCTTGACGGGAGCGGACGCGGGTGGCGGCGCAGGCGGCGCTTTCGGCGCCTGAAACATTTTCGTGAATTCACCCACTTCGCTTTGGACCTGCGGCGTTGGCGCGGGCGCCGGAGCGGCTGGCGCGGCCACGGCTGGCGCTTGAAACATGCGCGTGAATTCGCCGGGCTCGGCTGGGGCTGGCTTCGCAACGGTCTCCGCGGGGCGAACCGGGGCAGGGCTTTGCGGACGCTGCGTCGAGGACAACAAATTGTCGGCGACCACCGGGCGTTCGGCGGTGGTAAATAACTCCACGAATTGCTGGTTGAGAGCCGATTCCTGGGGAAGCGCCGCGGGCGCCGGATGCGCGGCGGGCGGCGGCGGAGGCGGTGCATCGGGCTGCACTTTCCACGCTCCGGCGGTTTCGAGCACTGGCTTGGCCGGCTTTGCTTTGCTCTGGTGGCTGGCGGCTTGCACCCATTCGCTGAGTCCTGGGTAATCCGGCAGGCGGTCGGTTACAACGTAGGGCGTGCCCTCATGTTTGCCGCGCTCGACGACGCGCTGCAATTCGGGTCCGGACAAGTGATCAATGGCCTTGAGCAGCGCTACTTGCAGGGGCGCGGACGGACGCACGAAGAGGTGGACCTTAACGGGCCGTCCCGTCGCGATCTCGCGCGCCTCGAAGGTTTTGACGCCATCATCGCGTTGGAGATCCAGGAGTTCGTAGCGCTCGTAGAGACTCACGTCTATATTATGCATCGGCAGGCCCAGTGCGAGACTTCAGCCTTTTTGACGGGCTCTTCAAAGGGCCGCGCGATATATTTCGAGAGCCGCAGCGGCGTCGAAATGGCGGGAACTGAAGCGGCCGCTCCACTGCGCCGCTGCCTCTTCGGCGAGGCGCGGCAGGGCTTGCTCCGGCACCGCGGTATCGCGCAGCGAGCGCGGGAGCTCCGCGATAGCGGCCAACTCCCGCAAGCGGGGGATGAGATCGGCGCCTTGCTCAATCCATTCGAGCGCGGGAGCCAGCACCAGCGCCACCGCGGCGCCGGGCGGAAGCTGGTAGTTTTCTACAAGCGGCTGCGCGCAGGCATGGGCTGGTCCCAGCGCGGCGTATTCGACGGCCAGGCCGGCGAAGTGCGCGCCCAGCAGTAAGGCCGAACGCGCTTCCAGATCTTCGGGAGCGCGCACGGCCCGCGCGTAACTGCCGTCGAGCAGGCGCCATGCTTCGCGCGAAAAGCATTCCGAAATGGGCGTGCGCCGCGTCGAGAGGAGCGTCTCGAGGGCATTCGAAATCGCCATGTAGCCGTCGGCCGCGGTGGCCGCGACGGTTTGTCCCAGCGTAAGTTTCGGATCGAGGATGGCGCTGCGGTAAAAGATCTTGGGATCGCCGCAGATGATCTTCGAGCGTGATTCGGGATCGGCGATGGCGGCGTTGCCTTGCGCCTCGCTGCCGTTGGCCGCCGACGTAGGCACGGCGATCATGGGCAGCAGCGGCTTAGGAACATTACCGTAGCCGCGGTAATCGCGAATGGAGCCGCCGTTCGAG
>JALYJH010000232.1:0-3455 GCA_030775415.1 Acidobacteriota bacterium
GGCCTCTTCCATCCAACCAGATTTCGCGGTTATCCCAGAACCATTCGAATTTTTGTACAATGATTTCATTCGTCTGCACGATCTGCATGGCCGCGTTCCCCCCCGAAAACGTCACCAGGCGAACCAATCCCAGCGGTTCGCACCGCTCCTCCGGATCATTGGCCAATGACGATTGAAGTGCCCGGCGGAAACCGATGTCGACATTCATATGTTCTGCGGCTTTTTTACTCCCTAACAGATACCCCTTCGTGGGCCTGTTCGCCTGAAGCCTCTTTTCTCCCTCCGGGGTCCGAGGTGGAACATCGCCGAAGAAGCCGTATCCAACAACTATGCTTGTGATCCCAGCGTCCTGACACTCCGGGCAGGGGGGTTGATGGAATTGGGACGACGGTTTGCGGGCCCACAGGCCGTTGAAGTCATGTTTGTCGTAGGGGCGAGTGTCTTTATCCGAAGATTCTGAACTATGTTCCTTATAACTAGAAGCACTTACGCCTGCAGCGTAGGGGCGAGTGTCTTTATCCGAAGATTCTGAACTCCCTCCGGCAGCCGTGCGAGCCGAGTTAGCCGCATTCTGGGCTGTGCAGATTTGAACCAGCAAAAGCGCCGAAACAGTAAGAGCGAGCACTCTTACTGCCTGCCAGACGGATCGAATCGAACCGGTGTTGGTTGTCATGGCGTTACTCCTTTTTGTCCTCTTTGTCATCTCCGGGCTTGGGTTGATAGCCACCGGGAACGCCATCCATATCGACGACCGATTTGGATTGCTCGCCGTGCACGGCGCAGATGATCTCGCCCTTCTCGTTCTCCATGGCATCCACGTAGGCGATGAACCCGCCAGCCAGCGCGGTGGCGAGGTAGAGCTTCACCCGGGTTCCCGGTTTCAAGGCTTCCATACTCCGTGACTTGGTCCAGCCCGAGCGCGCGAGAATGGCTGGCGCATCATTCACTTCAGCCACCCAATGCTCGACTTTGCCGTCTCTGTCCGTCCGCGTAAACCTTAACACCGGATGCGGATTGATATAACCGAATTCTTCAACCGTGGCCCAAGTTGTCCACATATGGTTAGTGGCGTAAGAATTACTCTGCCCGTGATGCGCCCAAAGCGACCCAGCGACCAAAAGCAAACTGGCTACGGACAATAAGGATTTTGTTAAGGGTTTTCGCATAATGAGTCTATCCTCTTGTGTTTCTGACGACTTGTGTTTCTGACGACGCCCTCGCGGCGCTGCTCCCCGTGATAACTCACGTGGCATATCAAAGCATACATTACCATTCCAGAAAGATCAACCAGAACTCTTATCCAATACAGAGCGGCCGAAGGGGAGGCTGATTCTAATACAAGACGGGCCTGAAGGAGGAGGTGGGATGCTGGGAAGTGATCCTCAGCATGTCGGAAGGTGGGAAGTTGAGTGTGGAGCAGATCCGGGCATTTTTGAAGGGAGCGAGGAACATCGATTCCGGGGCAAGCGGCGGGCGGAGCCGGACGCAAATGACACTGCTGATAGCGCGGTACCTGGAACACGGAGAAGTGAAGGTGTCCATCTACCGCCGCCACCGGTTTGCGAGCCGGTTCACGCGGGCCGACGTGGACTGCTAACCCAGGTGGATGAAGCGCCCGAGACCTTGTCGGGTCCGGCAACCAAGAGGATTCTGGAGCGCGAGTTTTCGAGTACAAACAGACCGAGTACGAGCGGCTGGCGGGGATTTCGGTGGCGTATATTTAAAACTTGCGCCAGCTTCCGCGCTATCGCGATCGCCGCATGAACTACACCAAAACGCGCGCGCCGTGCAGGTGGCCATTGGGGAACGCGCAAGCCCGTCCGGCCGGACCTCGACGGAGTCAAGGCGTGTATCACATCAATCTAGTGGACGAGGTCACGCCATGGCAGATGGTGGCCTGCGTCCCGGCCATCACGCAATCGCATCTGAGGCCGGTTTTACAGGACCTTTTGGAGCGGTTTCCGTTTCGATTCCGGGGCTTTCATTCCGATAACGGCTCGGAGTTCATCAACGATACGGTCTCTGGATTATTACGAGATTTTTTGATCGTGCAGACCAGGTCGCGAGCGCGCAAGAGCAACAACGGGCTGATGGAATCGAAAAACGGAGCCGTAATTCGCAAACACATAGGCTACTTGCCTAACGCTTTCGGGCGCAATGCCGTGGCAAAGAACGTCGACTCAGGAGGGCGCGGGCTTCGCGCAGGACTCGAATCCGCGATGGTAGCACGCTTTTCCGGAAAACAGGTGCGAAGTGCGGATTACGACTAATGGAGGAATCACCCCACTAAAACATCTTCGAGCGGCCAGCCTGTACACCCGCTCGCCCTCCCACAGCCGTTATCGCTTCATGCCGATGCCCCTCAGGTACTCGTCCTTGATCTTCTTCCGGTATTCCGGGTAGACCGTCTCCGCGCCGCCGAGCACTGCTTCGCGCGGGATATGTGTCGCCTGGGTCACTTCGTCGACGAAGGGATTCTTCCCGGGCAGATAGTTCGGCACGCGGCCCTCGCTCACGCCCTCGTCGGCGATGATGCAGGGCGGACCGGCCGCCCATCCCAATTGGGGAACGTTTTCGAATATCGCGCTAATAACATATGGCTCCGCCAAATAAATGGGATCGTCGACAACGGCCACGATCATCAGGAGACTGCCGCGCCTGGTGAAGCGCATCGTGATCGTTGCCTCGTCGCTCATCGGCGGACCGACCTCTATAAAGTTCGCGTTCAGGTGCGTTATCGACGCGACCAGACTATTGTCCTCCCATCGTCCGGTCGCAAAACCCGCGCGCTGGTGCTCGGCGTAAGGCGACGGATGCGGCCGGCCGTCCATCCAGATGGTGATCGGCCCGCGATCCGCCCAGCCGCCGATGGTGAAAGCGAGCGTGCCGCCCGTGACCGGATCGATCTCCGGCCACACCGTCATGGCGAAGATGCCTCGGAGCAGGTAGCTCGGCGCCCATCCCATGCACTGACGTTCAGGCATCGAGAGTCTCGATTGCGAATACGTGAGACCGCGGCTCCGCCCCTCGTCGTTGAGCTGGATCCCAGTATAGTCCACGGGGGTGCTGTTGCCGCCGTTCAGGGCGGTGCTGACGCGCGTCCACGAGCCTGCGAATTCAAACTGGGCCGACGCAGGCCGAACGCCAGCCAGCAACAGCGGTACGATCCAGAGAGCGACTCTCAGTCGAAGGGCCGCCCTCCTAGAGTGTGGTTGAGGAGATTTCATGCGTATCACCAGAGAGCCGAGCAGGGCTTAGGATCCCAGCCGGATGCGTCGGCCTGTTTTTTGAAGTGCGATGTGCGGGCCAGTGACTGCCGGAGATAGCGGGGGTCGTCGACAATCGAGCTGACGATAAGCATCTGGCCGTTGCCGGGCAGTGGGACCACCTCGAAGTATTCGGTAAGCGTGGCCTCCTCGCTGTACGGCACGCCATTCTTCTCGAGGTACCCGGCG
>JALYJH010000232.1:3465-5498 GCA_030775415.1 Acidobacteriota bacterium
TGTCGTGCGCACCTTGAGCGCGCGAGACTTCGGCGCGTCGTAAAACCCGAGAAAACCTCGCTGCAGCGAGTTCTCGGCGATCCGCGAAGGCTCCCACTCGGCGACTGATTGCCCCTGCCAGCTCCGCTCCCCGGCAGCCACGGTCACCACCGACCGCGCGGACGGCACGCCACGGTCCGTCCCCGACGTGGCCGTGAAGGGCAGCAGCCGGGTTTGCTGACCGGCATCGGTGTCTATGCGGAGCGTGGTGTCGTCCTGCCAGGTGATATGGATCCGTCCAGGCACCCGCATGATCGCGGCGGCCCCGTATGATTTGCAGGCGTTGCCCGCCGCCTCGTCGGCGACAGGGTCCCAGCCTTTTGCTATGGCAAGCGCCTCCGGCGTCATCCTTCCGTCAGCGCCGTCATGGCCGAAGTCGCCCTTGATGGGGGTGACCATGCGATAGCGCCACTCCTGGCTAATGACCGACACCCAATAGCCGGTCAGATCAATGGGGGCACCCGCTCGAGGCGACACACGGACGGTGCTACCTGGGCTCCCGCGATCACCACTGCCTGAAGGTACACCGCCCGAAGGTACACCGCCCGAAGGTACACCGCTTGGAGGCGCGCTTCCGCGCTCCTGTCCGACCATGGCGGGCGGGATCGCGGCGAACACCATGATGACGGCGGCAGCCAATACCGCGCGTAGGGCCGTCATTGCGCCCCCGCCGCTTTCAGGCTGCGATACACCGCCTCGACGAACATCCGGGTTGTCCATGATCCGCCCTCCGATCCGTAGCGCCGCACATAGCCCTGAGCTGGGGCCGCCGCCTGCACCTGCGCAAGCGTCAGCCCGCGCGCAATCATGTCCTGCACGCGGTCGCGAATAATGGTGACCATGTCACGGTAGTCCGCCACATCCAGCTGATTACAGACGCGGCCGTGCCCCGGCACGACCCACGTGCCGGCATCGCGCGACCCGATCGGTACCCAGGAGGGAATCACGAGCTCCAGCAGCCGGTTCAACGCGTCGATCTCGCCCTGCACGCTGCCGCCCGCCGCCACGTTGATCACAGGAAAGCGCGTCGTATCGAGGACATCGCCCGCCACTACGATGTCGGAACGGCGGAAGAACACTACGACATCCCCGTCCGAGTGGGCGGCCGGCTGATGCAGCATCTCAATCCCCTCGTCGTTGAAGAACATGGACCTGCGCTTCTGGCGGAAGGTCTCGGTCGGCCATGCGCTCTGCGGAAACGCGCGCCCGCCGTCGGCCGTCCCGCTCATTCTAGTCAGCACCTGTTCGGCCGCCACGACTTGGGCACCCGTCGGCGCGTCGAGAGTAGTGCTGAAGGTCGGCAGCGTGAACAGCGACTTGCCCGCTTTTACCACCAGTTCGTTACCACCCACGTGGTCGGGATCGGCACTCGTGTTGATCACATAGCGGATCGGCTGGGGCGTCAGCCGCTTGATGGCCGCCAGAATCGCGGGGGCACTCGCGGCGGCACCAGTGTCGACCACAACCGCGCCGTCGGCCCCGGTCTGCACGACGACATTCGAGCCGCCGCCGACGATCAGCGAGAGATTCGGCCTCAGCTGGAGGACTTCCACTCCACCCGCCCCGACGGCGCTCCCGGCACCCGGCCCCGTCGACGACTGCGCGAGGAGCTGCACTCCGAATGGATATGTCCTACACGCCACGCCCACCGCCAGACTCCAGACGGCGACGCGCGCAAATTTGCTGATTATCAATGTCATAACTTCGTCATAACTTCACTTCTGTCTTTCGATAACGACGCGGTTGCCTTCAATGCATTCGTACTCGGAAATCATGTCGCCACCTGGAGCCCCGTTAAATATCCCATCGACCACCTTCCAGGGATGCGTAAGCATTTGGGGATCCTCTGCTACGGCCTCGTAATGGATCCTGCCGTCCGCGGTAGGAGAATAGCGCTCGATGACATGCAAGTTTTCGCTGTGAATCGATCCGCCCCCGGCTAGCCAGGTCCTATCGTTGAAACCAATGGTGTCGACAACCAAGGTGTCTTGTTC
>JALYJH010000233.1 GCA_030775415.1 Acidobacteriota bacterium
ATCCCCACCCGTCAGTCTGAAAAACGCCACGCGTCGGCGTCGCCGCAACGAACGTGAAGTCGTTCGTAGCTTTGGAATAGGAGTAATGCAAGCCATCGAAGCTACGCCCCACGTCCGACCATCCGAACGAACCAATCAGCCGCTGGCTGACGCGATCTCGCTTGAGTACCGCCAGCGTGGCGTTCTTCGGTGTGAGCTCGGAGCCATCGTTAAATTCGAAGCGCCCCACTTGCAGGCTGTTGGCTTCGTTTGCGCCCAGGCCCTTGAAGCGGACATACAGTTGTTTCGCGAAGACCATCCCGCTATAGCGGCTGTTGCCGTTTGCCGAGTAGTAATTTGAGCCGAGCCCAAGCGCGCCCTGCGGAGCGGCTGTCGTTGCATTGTCCGGCATCCCGAGCAGGAAAGGAGCCGCCAATTCAGCGTCCCAATCCCAGCCCTTGCGCTTCTCCGCGAAATTCAGGCGGAGAAGGTTTCCCGAATACGCATACGCGTTATTGCCCGAGGAAGGCTGGAACCAGTCCCAGCCATAGAGGCGCAAGCGTAGAGATCCGGTTACGGTAACGTCTCCGAGCTTCATGGATTGGTCCGCCGATTGTCCAAACGCCGCGATCGACGCGATCAAAATGAATAGAAGTTTGCGTCTCATGTTAGTCTCCCATTGCCGCGGCCGTGGCCAACTCGCCGCTCAGCCGAGCTTCAATTTCTGTACGCGCGGACTGCTCCTCAGCTTGCGAAAAGCGAACCGCAAAGGCTAAAACCGAAATCACGGAAATCGTTGCTCCCAGGACCAGGAGTGCCTGCGTCCAAGGCATGCTGCCCTTGAACAGGAATCCTGCCATCACCGAACCAACATTGCCTCCGGCGCCGACAATGCCGGCAACCGCACCGAGGGCGCGCTTGTTGACGAATGGAACCAATGAATAAGTTGCGCCGTTCGACATCTTGATGAAGAGGCCCGTCAACATCATCGCGGCGATGGCCAACGGCAGCAGGCGCATCTGCGAGAACAACATCAGAGCCAGGCCTTCGCCGAAGATTGTGGTTCCCAGGAGCATCGCCCGCCCGCGCAGCCCCCACCGTTTATGGAAACGATCGCTCACGATGCCGCCCAACGCGCGGGCAAACAGGTTCATCATGCCGAAAGTGCCCGCCACGATTCCCGCGGCTGTTAACGCAAGGTGAAAGGTGTCGGTGAAGTACAGCGCCGCGATGTTATCGATGGTCAGCTCCATTCCGAAGCAAGCGGCATAAATTACAAACAGCGCCCACACGCGAGGATCGCGGCACGCAGCCTTGAAGCTGCCCTTGGTCGCGGAACGTTTGGGCAGTTCGCCGCGGGCGCGAAGCTCCGCGAAGTCACCGTCAGCCGTGTCCTGCGTCAGTTTGTAGTAGGCGATCCCGGCCAAAAACATCATGGCTCCGGGCACGAACATGGCCATGCGCCAACCCCACCAGGCCCCAGCGCCGAGAGCAACGAACCCCGTGAATAACAAAGGCATCACCATTTGGGTGACGCCGCCACCCAGGTTGCCCCAGCCGGCGGTCGCGGCATTCGCCGTCCCCACGATGTTCGGCGCGAACATCACGGAGGTGTGATACTGCGTGATTACGAAAGACGCTCCAATAGCACCAATCGCGAGGCGAAACAGCAAAAAAGTGGTGTAATCATGCGCCAAGCCGACGGCCATCACGGGCAAAGAGCCCACGATCAGCAGCCACGTGTAGGCGCGGCGCGGGCCAATACGGTCGCATAGCAAGCCGATGAGAAGCCGCACCAGCACTGTGATGGCGACTGAGGCGATCGTGAGATTTCCGATCTGGGCTTTGCTAAGGTGAAACTCCTGGCGGATGACCGGCATCAGTGGTGCGATGCCGAACCATCCAAAGAAGCAGAGAAAAAACGCCAGCCACGACATGTGGAAGGCGCGCATCGGAGCACTGGAAAAATCGGCCAGGCGGATGCGGGTGGCCTTGTTGCGAAGAAACATTGAGTCGGTTCTCCTTGGATTTTTTAAATGCAATTCAAATCGGCTCGTACAGGGAGATTCATCGAGCATTTCGGGACACCCGTTCGCATCCGCCGGCTGAATGATGTGTCCTCAAACATGGAGGGACTGCAGAAAAAATGAAATGACGCGGCTTACTCTGCGCCTGTGCTGCCGCTTCCTAAATCGACAAAAATGATGCCGCCTTCAACGCGCGTGGGAAACGTAGCGACGCCCGCTGGTTCGGACGCCCGCACAGGCATACCTGTTTCCAGGTCGAAGCGCCGCCCATGGAGCGGGCACACGACCGTGGTGCCGGACACGATACCGTCGCACAAAGGTCCGCCCTTATGCGGGCATTTATTCGCAATAGTCAGGTAGCGATCTTGCAAATGGAAAATTGCGATTTCTTGATCGCCAACGGTCACGGCTCGCCCCTCGCGTTCGGGAATGTTTTCGACCTGCGTGATGGGGGTCCAGGCGCGAACACTCGTCATGCGTTATTGAACCTCCAAGGGTTGAATTTGAATGAACTGCGTCGCACTCACAGGGGTGTGTCCTTCGACCCATGCATCTTTGGCCAGCGCCTTGGAGCGGGCCAGGCGGTCGAGCAGCGCCTGTTTGTCGGCTTCCGGCGCGTACACGGTTTCCTTGCGAATTTTCTCGATACCCAGGCGCTCGACGAAGTCGTAGCTTCTTTCCAGATAGTTGGCGTTTTCGCGATAATACTGGAAGAAAAGATCGCTGGCTTCCAAGGCTTGCTCGGTGGTCTCTACGGTAATTAGCAGGTCCGCTTTGCGGACGGACTTGCCGGCCGCGCCTCCCACCACCACCTGCCAGCTGCCATCCTGTCCCACCAAACCCAAATCTTTGACGGTGGCCTCGGCGCAATTCCGCGGACATCCCACAACGCCCATTTTGAACTTGTGCGGCGTAAACAGATTCTCCAAACGCCGCTCCAGTTCAATGCCCGCGTTGGTAGAATCCTGCACGCCAAAACGGCAGAACTCAGTGCCTACGCAGGTTTTCACCATGCGCACGCCTTTGGTGTAAGCTTGCCCAGAAGGCATGCCCAACTCTGCCCACACCGCAGGCAAGTCGGCTTTCTTGATGCCGAGCAGATCGATGCGCTGGCTACCGGTAACTTTCACCATCCTTACTTTGTATTTGTCGGCCACATCGGCGATGCGCCGCAATTCATCCGGAGTGGTCACACCGCCGCGCATGCGCGGCACCACCGAAAACGTGCCATCCTTCTGAATATTCGCGTGGACGCGGTCATTGATGAAGCGCGCCGAGCGGTCTTCTTCGTGATCTCCGCACCACACCATGTCGAGCAGATAGCTCAGCGCCGGCTTGCAGATTTCGCATCCCTTTCGATTACCGTAAACGCTCAACACTTCTTCGACGGACTTCAGTTTTTGCCCACGAATCATATCGCGCAGTTGTTCGTAAGAGAACGGCACACAGGAGCACAATGTGGTCCTGGTCTCTTCTTGAAAATCTGGTGTCACCGCGCGCAGAAGCTTTTCGCACAGCCCGGAACAAGTTCCACAACTACTGGAGGCGCGTGTACGCTCCTTGAGCCCCGCCAGCGTGGTGAGGCCATGGGTATGAATCGCCTGGACAATATCGCCCTTGCGGACGCCATTGCAGCCGCAAATGATATCGCTGTCCGGGATCGCAGCTACTTCCAGGCCAGGGTCCGCCTCGCGAGGTGGAAATAAAATTTGCCTGCGATACGGTGTCAGATCCGTTCCGCTGCGCATCCAGTCCATGTACGTATGCTCGTCTTCGATATCGCCCACCAGGATCATGCCGAGCAGTTGATTGTCTTTGAGGAGCAGCTTCTTATACACGCCCAGCGACGGATCTTCATAACGCACCGTCTCGATACCAGGACCCGACTCATCGATCGAACCGGCCGAGAAAATGTCAACCCCCATGATTTTCAGCTTGGCGGCCGGCGATGCCCCTGTAAAAATAGCTTCGCGATTTCCCGTGATGCTGGACGCCAACACACGGCCTTGCTCAAAGAGGGGCGCCACAAGACCGAAGGTTTGTCCACGATGTTCGGTGCACTCGCCAACCGAGTAAATATGAGGATCGGACGTTTCCATGTAGTCATTGACCACGATTCCACGGCGAACTTCGAGACCGGCTTTGCGTCCTAGTTCCGCATTGGGTCTGATTCCCGCAGCGATAACTACAAGGTCGGCTTCCAGCTCTTCGCCCGATGCGAAGCGTAGGCCGTCGACGCGCCCATTACCGAATAAAGCGGAAGTTTGCTGGGGCAGCATGACGCGGATGCCCAGGCTTTCAATCTTGCGCTTCAAATAATCGCCACCGGTCGCGTCCAGTTGGCGCTCCATCAGCGTTTCCATCAAGTGCACCACCGTCACTTCGCAGCCGCGCACCTGTAGCCCGCGTGCGGCTTCCAGGCCGAGGAGGCCGCCGCCGATCACAGCAACCTTCAGGCCGGGCCGCGCTTTTTCAAGCATCGCCCGAGTATCGTCCAAAGTGCGGAACACGTGCACGTTTTTCTTCTCGACGCCGGGGATGGGCGGGATGAAAGCGCTGCTGCCCGTGGCCAGGATCAGCTTGTCGTACTCGGTGACACCGCCGTTTTCATCGATCACAACCTTTTTGCCGCGGTCAATGCTTGCGATTTTTACACCCAGGCGCGCGCGAATGTCGTTGGTCTGGTACCAGTCGATATCGTTAATGACGATATCTTCAGCGGATTTCTCGCCCGCCAGCACCAGAGACAGGAGGATGCGGTTGTAGTTGACGTGGGTCTCGTCGCCAAAGATCGTGATATCGAAGTCGTGCGGCCGTTTGAGAATCTGCTCCACGCAGGACACTCCCGCCATGCCGTTGCCGACCACTACCAGTTGTTGCTTCATGCGTGGGCTCCTGAGCGTTCCACCCGAACAGCGCACTGTTTGTAATTGGGCTCGCGCGAGATGGGGTCGAACGCGTCTTGCGTCACCTCGTTTACGTTCGTTTCAGAGAAATGGAAAGGCATGAACAATTGCCCCGGCGCGGTGATCTCGGTGAGGCGCAACTCCACCTCGCGCACGCGGCCCCGCCGTGAGACCACGTCCACCGAATCGTGGCTGCGCAATCCCAGTTTTTTCGCGTCACGCGGATTCATTTCGAGCCACGCCCGCGGGGAAAGCCGTTCGAGAATCGGAACCTCACGGGTCTTCGTGCGCGTGTGCCAATGTTCCACGGTCCTGCCGGTATTGAGCACAAATGGGTAGGGCGCCGTAGGCTGCTCGGGGAACGGAGCCCAATCCGTGCACACCAGCTTGGCGCGGCCATCTTGCGTCTGGAACTGGCCGTCGGCGTAGAGCCGCGATGCGGCTTGAGGAGTTTCTCCTTCAGTGAGCGGCCACTGAACCGCGCCACGTTCAGCGAGCAACGCGTAGCTGATGCCGGAGTAATCGCACAGCCGTCCCCGCGATACGCGACACCATTCGTTGAAAGCGTCTTCG
>JALYJH010000234.1 GCA_030775415.1 Acidobacteriota bacterium
ACGCATTCGCGTTGGGCGCGCTGGCGCATTACGCGGCGGACAACAACGGCCATCGGCTGGCCATCAATCCCGGCGTGCCGCTGCTCTACCCCAAGCTGGAGCGCGAATTCGGCGATAGCGTCACCTATTGGGACGATCACACCTCTCACATGCGAACCGAGTTTGGCTTAGATGTCCTGCAGGTAGCCGGAGGCCATTACGCGTCGGACCAGTATCACAAATTCATTGGATTCGAAGTGTCGAAGCCGGTGCTTGAGCGCGCCTTTGTGGATACCTACGGCATGGAACTCAAAGATATATTTAAGAGCCTCGATCTGGCGCTGGGCACGTATCGATATGCCGTTAGCTCAGTGATCCCAAACATGGTTCGAGTGGCCTGGGATCTGAAAAAGGATCAACTTACGAAAGCTACACCGGGCTTAACGCGCAAGAAATTCCTATACAACATCTCGCGCTCCAGCTACGAAAAAGATTGGGGCAAGCAATATCAGCGTCCCGGCGTGGGGACGCGCGTCGCGGCTTGGTTCATCCGTATTTTGCCGAAAGTCGGGCCGCTGAAATCGCTACAGTTCCGTCCGCCCACGCCGGAAGTCGAGAAGCTGTTCATGGCCAGCTTCAATACCACCGTGGACGCCTACAAAAATCTTCTGGCCGCCGTCGATACGGGCAAACTGGAATTGCCCAACCGCAATTTCGACGTAGGCGATCTCACGCGCCTGGGGGCGTATGAAGGCGCCGATGATGCGTATCAAACCTTAGTGGGCAAGCTGGCGAAAAACAAATTTAGCGGGTTGCCGGCCGGCCTTCGCGCGAATGTCGTCGCGTTTTATGCGAACGCGCAGCAGCCCATTCGCGCCAAGTCTTCTAAGCAAGCGGAGAAAGAAAATGCCGCGTGGATCAAATTGATGGAAGAGGTAAAGGAAATGCAAGCGACGGCCTCCGCCCAATCCAACGCGGCCCCTTAGGAAACTATTTATGAAAATGTTTACGAACGACCCCAAACTGCCGCCGCCCGATCCGGATCCCGTTGAACCGGGGCCGTCGCCGGTGCCGATGCGCGACCCGGAGACTCCCGCTCCGGACGTGATCGATCCTCCCGCGGAGCCGCTTCCGGCCTGAACACGCTACATTTTTTTGCGGGGCAGCGGCGTATTAAAGGGTTTTGCAATTCTCGTCGATAGAACGCGGAGAATGTTAGCAAGCACCCATAATGCTTTCCGCGAGTCTGCGATGCGTGCGGCGGATCGCCTGCCGCTGCTGTCGTCAGTCCTGCAGCGTTCCATGCAGCTGCTGGCACAAGGTGATGACGTTTCGATCGCTGATCTAGGCACCGTGATTGAAGAAGACGCCGTGATCACGGGCAGCGTGCTGGCTGTCGCCAACTCGGTTTTGTACTCGCGCAATAAAAGTGTGGCCTCCGTGCGCCTGGCGATTGCGCGCCTGGGAGTGAACAAAACCAGAAACGTTTTGCTGGGATTAACCGTCGGCAAATGTTTTCATTCGGTGAAGATTCCGGGTCCCTGGTCATTGGCGCGCTTCAATGCGCATTCGCTGGCCGCGGGAACCTTGAGCGATCTGCTCGTGCAGGACGTTGAATCCGGCAATGCGGAATGGGCCTTTATGGCCGGTTTGCTGCATGACATCGGCCTTCCCCTGCTGGCGGTGGGCGTGCCGGAGGAATTTAGAAAACTGACGGCGTGCCCCAGCAGCGATGCGGAACTCGTCGAGCGCGAGCGCGAATTGCTGGGCTTTACCCACTTCGATCTGGGCGCGGAATTATTGGCGCTGTGGAATTGTCCGCCGGTGGTGCAGGAGGCGGTGCGGTCCTGTGAAAGCGCCGCGGCCGCCAACGAACGGCCGCCGAAGCTAGGCGCGATTGTGAAGACGGCAAGTTTGCTGGCGGACGCCAGCGGCCTTAGCACCTTCGAAACAAGGGTAGACAGCGAACGCGCTATCGAGTTACTGGATGCGCTGGCGGTACCGGCTCCGGTCGCGTTCCTGGAAAAGTTCCAGCGCGAATTTAGCGCCTTGCAAACCGCGGCTTGAGACGTCGTCGCCTATTGGGGCGCTACGTTCGCTGCTCGACAGCGTTCAAGAGAGGTTGCGGAAACAGTCATCGGCGGACGGCGTTTTCTGGATGTCGCCGAGTTCCTTCAATTGCGCGATGAGCATTTCCCAGCGTTCCCTGGTCATGCTACCGAGCGGCCCGCCCGCGGTTTCGATCAGCGGCTTCTGGGCTGCGGCGACTTCCGCGAAAGCTTCCGGCGCCATCGAAGGGTTCAGTTGATTCATATGCTGGTTTGTGGGGTTGGGATTATCGAGATAAGCGCGCCAGCCTTCGCGCACCGCGTCCACCATGGCTTTTGCGCGCTGGGGATTTTGGTGCAGATAATCGCCGGACGTGGTGAGCACCGTGGTGTAGGGATTGTAGCCGGTGTCGGACACGGGAAACACCTGTACGCTGGCGCCCTGGTGCCTGGCGGTTAAGGGCTCGGATACGATGAAGCATTGCTGAGCGAAATTTGTATCGGCCAAAAACGCGCCGATATCGCCACCAGGCGAGGGCACGATTTTCACTTTGCCGAAGCCGTACTTCTTTTCAAGCAGGCGGGTGTAGGGCAGGCCGCGCTGGATCGCCAGCGTTCCTCCGCTGCTCAGCAAGTCGGCTAAGCTTGTCAACTTACGTGACGCGTGGACCATGATGCCTTGCGGATTGTTCTGGAACACGGCGAAGAGCGCGACGACATCGTTGCCCTGAGAGCGCGCAATGACTAGCTCATCGGCGGAGACGACGCCGAATTCGGCCGAGCCCGCGCCGACCATCTGGATGGTGGGCGTGCCGGCGCCTCCGGGTAGAATGTCGACATCTAGGCCATGCGCCCGATAGGGGGCGGCGTAGAATCCGCCGAATTGCGGGTCAGGCTTCCAGTTGAGCGCGAGCCGGATTTTGCCGGGCGCTTTGCCGCACGCTGCCAGCAGGACGGAGCCGCCTGCGAAGACGAATTTCCTGCGGTTCATTGTTCCGATGCGTGCCATCGTCGCAGCGTAACATAACCCACCAAGTTGATCAGCCCGAAGAGCGCCAAGCCAAGCAGTGACGCGAGCAATACGGCGGCGAACACTTTATCGACACGCTGCTGGGTGCGGGCGACGTCGACTACCGATCCCAAGCCCTGGCCGCCGATGAACTCGCCTACGATGGCGCCGATGACTGCCAGGCCTGAGGCGACGCGCAGTCCGGTGAGGATTTGCGGCAAGGCGGCGGGGAAACGTAATTTCCAGAGCGTGACGAAGGTGGAGGCGCCGTACAGGCGGAAGAGATCGCGCAATGCGGGCTCAGTGGAAAGGATGCCGCTGAGGGTGTTGGCGATCACGGGAAAAATCGAGACCACGAAGGCGGACGCAATCACGGTCCGCGTCCCATAGCCGAACCAGATGACCAGCAGCGGGGCGATGGCGATGATGGGCACGGTTTGGAAGAACACGGCGTACGGGTAGAAGGCCCGCTGAATCGCGCGTGAGGAGGAGAGGAATACGGCGATGGCGATTCCTATCGCGGTGCTTAAGAGAAAGCCAATGAGGGCGCTGGTCGAAGTGGTCAGCAGTGCGCCGAATAGCTCCGCGCGGCTATCGACGATGGCGCGGAGAACGGAGCTGGGAGCGGGAAGCAGATAGGATTTCACCAGGCCGTAGCGGACCGCTAGTTCTGCCGCGGCGGTCACCACTATTAAGGGGAGCAGCGCTGGGATCGCCCGGCGCATCACGATTCTTCCTCCATGGCGGCGAGCAGCACCTGCATTTCGCGGCCCAGGCGCGGGTCCGTGCGCAGTGCGCCGTCGCGTTCGGCGGGGAGGTCGAGGCGGCGGTCGAGTTTCATTCCGCCGCCGCGCCTGGTAAGAACCACGGCGCGGTTGGCCAGGAATGCGGCTTCGGAAATCGAGTGCGTGACGAAGATTACCGTGAGGCCGCGCGCGCGCCAAAATTCGCGGAGCTGGGTGTCCAGGCGGAAGCGCGTAATTTCGTCGAGTGCGGCGAAGGGTTCGTCGAGGAGCAAGAGGCGCGGCTGGGTTACGAGCGCGCGCGCCAGCGACACGCGCATGCGCATGCCGCCGGAAAGTTGCGCTGGGTAGCGATCCTCGGCATCGAACAAACTTACTTGCTGAAGGGCGGCGCGGGCGGTGGCGAGACGCTCGGCTTGGGGCACGCCCATAAGCTCCAGCGGCAGGGCGGCGTTATCCAGCACGTTGCGCCACGGCAGCAGGTGCGCGTCTTGAAAAACGAACGCGGATTGGAAGCGCTCTTCGGGCTGGATGACGATGTGTCCGGCAGTGGGCTCAATGAGCCGCGCGATCATGCGCAGGAGCGTGGACTTGCCGCATCCGGAAGGGCCTAAAATCGCGATGAATTCGCCTGCGGCGATTTCCAGATCCATGCCGGAGATCACAACCTGATCGTCAAAACACTTACGTACGGCTTGGATCTGTAGAGCTACGCCGCCGGCTGGTTGCAGGGCGTGCCCCTATTTGACCACCGTCTTGGCGACGGCTTCATTCTCATAGGCGTCGGAAACACGCACGGCAATGGTGGCTTCGCCGACGCCGCGGTCGGCTACGAAGCGATAATCGTGCTCTTCGGAATCCGTGAGGCGGGTGGTGGGTTCGACCACTTTCCATTCCCCGCCGTTCACCGAATATTCGGCTTTGGCGAGGACATTTAGAGCGTCTTTCGCGTGGAAGCGCACGTCGATTTTGGCGCCCTGCGCGGTGGCAGTGAGCGCGGTGATTTCGGGGGCCGTGTTGTCGATCAGGAAGCGGTCACTTTCGCGCGACGCGGTGAGCGTTTCTTCGGGCGTGTTGGAGGGCGCGTCGCTGGCGGTGACGCGGACGCGATATTTGCCATCGGGGAAACTGGTGGAATCCCAACTGTAGAAGCGCTCGCGCAAGTTCTCACGCAGCGGCTTCCAGGTAGTTTCGTTTTCGCCGCGAATCTCGATTTTGAAAAGCAGCGTGTCGCCGTTATCGTCGTTGGCGAGCCAGCGGGCTCCGATGAAACCTTTGGCGTAAGTGAGAGCGGGAGAGGATCCGGTGTCGGGCGCGGCGCGCATGGGGGCGGGCGTGGGCGTGGAGCGGCCCAACACGGGTAAAGTCAAAGTGGGGGCATTGGGTACGGCGGCAGGCACGGGGGCTGGGAATTTGTAATTGGGCGGCGTCGATTCGACGGTTTCAATCACGGGCGCCACGTTTTTCATTTCGTAGGCGGCGGTCACGTCGTAGAGCTCGGCGGCGCCTGCCACGGTGGCGCGGTATTGCAGAAAGCGGGCGGCGGGGGAAATCACGCGATCGCCGAAAAGTTTGGCCCAGGGGCTCCAGTCTTTTTGGGCGCGGCTGACGTTGCCGCTGCGGGTTTCGAAGGTGACGGAGCCAGAACCGGAGTAGAGCGAAGTCATGCGGCCCCAATAGGAGAACGCACCGG
>JALYJH010000235.1 GCA_030775415.1 Acidobacteriota bacterium
AACATTGTGGAGAGGGCGGGACAGGAGAGAATCGATTCTCTGGTGATCGTTAAAAATTGCCGCGGGAGGAAATGGGAGAGAGCAGAAAACTGGTTCATTCAGTCACTTTTCAAAGACCAGCAAGCCGTCCATGACCTTCACCACTCCGGTGGGTTGCCCTAAAAAAGCAGCCCACCGCGAGACGATCTTTAGCTTCCAAACCATCTAAGCCGAAGTGTGTCCCGGCCTAGTACCTCTAAAATATCTAGTACCATCGCTCTATTTAAACCGTTGTGCCGCCCTTTTATAGTGTTGATAGTGTCTTCGAAGAATCCGCGACGCAACCCTCGCTTTTCGTTTGCGGGAAAAGTCACTCTTTCCTGGGAGCAGGGTTCCGCCCACGCCGTTACCCGCGGGACCGCCGTGGATATTTGCCAAAGCGGTTGTTCCGTCACCGTGCGCGAGCCCATTCCCGTCGGCACTTATGTCGGATTGAGCCCGGAACCGCTCGCTTTCAGGTCTTCCGCCTCCGTCCGCCACATCGTCCGCGGAGTCGGCGGTTTCAAGGTCGGCCTGGAACTAAGTGAACCCGTGCCCGCCCGCGCCCTGAACGCCAAGTAATTTGCGGCTGGCCGATCAATCGAAGTGTAGTAGCTCCGCAATCCTCTGCTCGGAGAGCCCGCTTTTCTCGAGCGCCACTTCGCGGACGGTGCGCCCGCTGGCAAACGCCTCCTTGGCGATCAGAGCCGCGCGGTCGTAGCCGATTACGCTCGCGAGCGGCGTCGCCATCGCCAGCGATTGTTCCACCAGCGCCCCGGCTTTTTCGCGATTGGCCTCGATCCCCGTCACGCAGCGCGTGGCGAAGTTGCGGACGCCGGCATTCAATAGCTCAATCGAATCCAACAAATCGTAAGCCATCAGCGGCATCATTACATTTAACTCGAAATTCCCCGCCGCGCATCCCCAGGTGATCGCTGCGTCGTGCCCAATCACCTGCGCGCAAATCATGAGCAAACTTTCCGCCATCACCGGGTTCACTTTGCCCGGCATAATGCTCGACCCCGGTTGCAGCTCCGGCAGCCGGATTTCCCCCAGCCCGCCGCGCGGCCCCGAAGCCAGCCATCGAATATCGTTCGCGATCTTCGTCAGCGCTACGGCGCAGGTTTTGAGCGCACCACTCAAGAACGAAACGGCGTCTTTCGCCGCCTGCGCCTCGAAGTGATTACGCGCCTCGCGAAACGGCAGCCCCGTTCGCTCCGCGATGGATGAAATGACGCGCGGCGCAAAGTTGGCCGGGGCATTTACGCCCGTGCCGATCGCCGTTCCGCCCAACGGCAGTTCGAAAAGCCAGTCGAGAGCCGCTGCCAGTCGCTCGCGCGACGCCAGCACTTGCTGCGCGTATCCGCTGAATTCCTGCCCCAGCCGCATCGGCGTGGCATCCTGCAAATGCGTGCGGCCGATTTTCATAACGTCCCAAAATGCCTCGGAACGATTCTGCAGCGCCGCCCCCAGCATTTCGAGCGCCGGAATCAGTTGGCCGGAAACCGCCACCGCCGCTGCAATGTGAATCGCCGCGGGAATAACATCGTTGCTCGATTGGCTTCGATTGACGTGATCGTTGGGATGCGCATTTGCCAGCCGCGCGATCACTTCGTTGGCATTCATATTGGTCGAAGTGCCGCTGCCAGTCTGAAAAACATCCACCACGAATTGCTCGTAATGCGCGCCGCTGACGATCTCGTCGGCAGCCTTGGCAATGGCCGCCGCCATGTCGGATTTTAAGAGCCCAAGTTCCGCATTCACTTGGGCGGCGCACGATTTTATCAGGGCGAGCGCCTGAATGAAACCCGGCTGAAAGCGCTGGCCCGCAACCGCAAAATTCTCAACAGCCCGCTGCGTCTGCGCGCCGTAAAGGACGTCTTCGGGCACGCGCACCTCGCCCAACGAATCGCGATCAACCCGCCAATTCATGCTCTATGATGCTACAACGGCGCGCCGCTTAGGTTCGATCGCGGCATTCAGAGTGGCCGCAACTACAAACAATGTCGACAGTTTTTGCCTCCCCTTCGCAATACGTGCTGCAGTAATCGCTAGCTTCTTTGGCGTTGCAAGCGCAACTGGGATGAGCGCACTTTTTTGTGGTTTCCATGCGATACAGCGTTGCACGTCGAGGTCCTTTATTCGATCAGCTTATCCTCGATGAGCTTTGGTCCACTGGCCAGGACGACGATTGTATAAAGCTTGCCCGCTTCGAGCTCGCTGCTGGGGGCGATTTCTTTATATTCGGTGAAATGGCCAAAGTCGGCTCCCGGGACGGTGTGAATCGAGCGAACTTTGGCCTTGCCCGCTGCTGGGGGCTTCAGTTGATCCGGGATGAGCGTGAGGGTAAATTTTCCGTTCTTCTCGAGCGCCAAAACCGTATAGCGCTGGCCCTTGTTTTCGGGCTCGGAATCCGCGATCAGCGGCGCTCCCACAGGGCTCGTTGAGTTATAAAGCTTGAGCTCGTGATGGGCGTCCCCGCGCGGGCTGGGAAGCGCCTCATAGAAAGTTATATCGTTTGCTTCCACGTGCCGGAAGGCCGGCGCATCCTGGAAATAGAGGTCCTTGGGCGCGCCGGTGGCATTGATAAAGCGGAGCAAGGTTTTTTGTTCCTGCTTGGCAACGGCGGGCGAAGGCGCTGTCGAAGTGGCGCCATCGACAGTAGTTTCGCTCGAAAGGGAAGGCTTGGAACAAGAAACAGCCAGCAGCGCGCTCAGGAGAAGCACGCCGCTGGCCGGGAGTTTTCGGATCGCAATCATGCCCGGAACAATAGCATTCCAGGGACCATCAGCTCGACTTAATAGCCGTAGCCGTAAGCGTAGGGAACCGCGCCGCAGCCGGGAACCCAATTACCCCAAGCATCGTAATATCCGTAGGGGTCGCAATACGCGCCGCCGTAAAACCCGCCGTAATAGGGATAATAACCGCCGTAGCCGAAGCCATAATAGCGGCCGCCGCGATAATAGCCGCCTCCTCGGAAGCCGCGCGCGCCGCCTGCGAAGCCACGGGCACCGCCCGAGAAGTTACGCGACCCGCCCGAAAAATTGCGGGAGCCGCTGCCCGAAAAGTTTTGCGCGCCGCCCGAAAAGCTCCGCGACCCGCCCGAAAAGTTTTGTCCGCCACCAGAAAAACCGCGAGCTCCGCCCCCGGAAAAGGATTGTGCGCCACCGCCCGAAAAGCTACGGGCTCCGCCGCCACCGCCAGAGAAGCGACTTCCGCCGCCGCCTCCGCCACCACCGCGATGCTGAGCCAAAGTCACGCCGGGAGTCAGCAACATCAGTGCGCCGGCTAAGAGCGCCGAGAGCGCGAATTTGGACGTTTTCAGGGTCGTATTCATAAGGAACCTCCAGGGCCGCCCACCTAAGAGCATTCCGATATCCATATGTATATATATGATTCAGAAGTACTTATAAATTATAAACATGGTGGATTTGCACCGCTCCGGCTGCTTGGAGCCAATCCGCCCCCGGTGAAGCAGCACTTGCATTTTTTGCCGAGTAGTGAAAACGTATTCATATGGCCCGGCAGTATCAGAGGAGAGATTGGGAAATCTTTTGGGTCCTCGTTGTAGCCGCAATTGGTTGGGGCTTGCTGTGGCAGCACGAACTCCTAGGTACGTGGATACACAAGTTTTGGGTGTCGCGAGCGAAGCTGTTTTAAGCAGCACCCGGGGCCGGTGCTTCGCCCTGTTAGCGGTAGCGCTCAGCGCGTGGCTGGTCATCGATCGCGCGGCTGCGCAAAACGATTCCTTCCGGTTTGTAATCCTGGGTGACCGCACGGGCGAGGCGCGGCCTGGCGTGTATGAGCGCGTGTGGCGGGCGGCGGCGGCGGAAGATCCCGCGTTCGCGGTGAGCGTAGGCGACTCGATTGAAGGGCTGAACGACGCCACGGCGGAGGACCAGTGGCGGCAACTGGAGCGAATTCTGACGCCCTATCGTCGAATTCCACTGTTTCTAGCGCCGGGGAATCACGACATCTGGTCTGCGCAATCGCAAGCGGCGTTTGAAAAACATGCGGGGCACGCGCCGCATTACGGTTTCGACCGCGGGCAGGTGCACGTGACGGTTTTGGACAATAGCCGGTCGGACACGCTGCCGATGGGGGAACTGCGGTTTCTGGAACAGGATTTAGCGGCGCACAAGGATCAGCCCGTGAAGTTCATCGTGATGCACCGGCCTTCCTGGCTGGTGGATGCGATGCTTCAGAATCCGAATTTCCCCCTGCATCAACTGGCAAAGAGGTACGGGGTGCAATGGGTGATCGCGGGGCATCTGCATCAGATGCTAGAAGTGGATCTGGAAGGAGTGACGTACCTTTCGATGGCCAGCGCGGGCGGGCATTTGCGGGGGAGCGAGCGGTACGAAGACGGCTGGTTTTTCGGGTACGCGGTGGCGCAAGTGCGAGGGAACACGGCGGGGATTCAGATAAAGGAGTTGGGAGGGCGCGTGAGCGCGCCGAAGGATTGGCGCAGAATAGGGGCGAACCGCGTGGGAACCATAGGCAACCGCTAGCCATGTCCGCCAATTCATTTCCTGGGCGGGGTCGCGAGTTGTTGGTAGCCGCCGCAGGTGAGCACGGGGAGACGCGGGTATTTTGGAAAGCGCGGGTCAGTGGCGGAGAGGCGGCATTGGTAGAAGATCGAGTCGCGATCGGAGCGAATGATCTTGGCGTTGGCGCAATGCTCGCAGAGGCCGATGGTTGTCACGCGCTCCCGACGGACCTCATTTATTTTTGTCAGGGAGCGCGAATACGTAAAGGGCGTTGCCGGTGGCGGGGTGGCGCACATCGCCCGCAATTGTACCGGGGACCTGGCGCGGGCTGCCGCCTCCCAGACCGGTTGAAACGGCGATGTATTGCTTGCCGCCGACGCTGAAGGAGACGGGGAAACCCTGGACCGAAGTACCCAGGCGGGTTTGCCACAAAATCGCGCCCGTTTTTACATCTATAGCTTTGAAGACGCGGTCGAGGTCCCCTACGAAGGCCAGGCCGCCGGCTGTCGAGAGGACCGCCGTGAGAAACGGGGCGCGCTGGACCAGCTTCCAATTCTCCTTCATAGTTTTGATGTCATACGCCGCTAATTTCCCGATGTTGCCGTTGGTGCCGGGCATTTCGAAGAAGCGGCGGTTGGCCGAAGTGCCTCCGGAACCTTCTTTGGCTTCGGTTTTGCGGCCGTACATTTCCATGCAGCTTTGGCTGAGCGGGATGATGAGCTGGCCGGTGGGCGGGGAATAGCTCATGGCTTGCCAGTTGTGCCCGCCTTCGGTCGAGGGGCAGGCTTGCACCCATTGTTCGGGGCGCTGCTCGACAATCTCATTGCGGTAATGGACTTCGCCGGTTTTCGGGTCGATGCTGTCGAAGACGTTCTGAAAGACGGTGGATTTGTAGTCCAGGAATTTGCCGGACTTGCGGTCTAGTTTCCAGAGGAGTCCGTCTTTGCCGATCGTGAAGAGC